>JAQIBN010000206.1 GCA_027859095.1 Spirochaetia bacterium
CAATTGAGCTTGCTATCTGGGCAATGATATTTTCTACATCAGTAGGAATTTTTCTTGGTGTGATGTCGGCTACCCGCAAGAATAGCTGGATCGATTTTGGTTCTATGGCTAGTGCTTTAGTTGGGGTCTCTATGCCGGTCTTCTGGCTGGCATTGGTTTTCATTATGATATTTTCTGTTAAACTGGATCTCTTTCCCACTGGGGGAAGGATGAATATAAGGTATTATTTTACTTCAATCAGTGGACTTTATGTTCTGGATGGGTTTATTGTTCTCTTAAAAAGCGGAGACCCAAAAGTACTCTTTTCGGCTCTCCATCATCTTGTCCTTCCTGCAATTGCCCTTGGTACAATTCCACTCGCAATAACTGCAAGAATTACACGAAGTTCACTACTTGAGGTTCTGAATCAGGATTATATAAAAACTGCCAGGAGTGCAGGTATTAAAGAGAGACGGGTTATATATAGATATGCTTTAAAAAATGCATTGCTTCCTATAATAACAGTAATAGGACTACAGGTTGGGATGCTTCTGGCCGGAGCAATTTTGACAGAGACTGTTTTTGCCTGGCCGGGTATTGGGAAATGGCTTTATCATGCAATTGAAGCCAGGGATTATCCTGCAGTTCAAGGGGGAATAATTTTTATATCTATTTCCTTTGTACTTATTAACCTTATTGTTGATATTCTTTATTCGGTTGTTAATCCTAAAATAAGGCTTAGTTAGGTAAGGGGAATATGAATACAGAAATTAAAGAAAATACCAATAAACAAAGCATTGAAAAAAACAGCTTATTCAAAGAAGCCCTTTTTCAGCTAAAGGGTAATAAATCTGCAATAATTGGTTTTATAATAATTGTTGGTTTTATATTAATGGCAGTCCTGGCACCATGGTTAACACCTTTTGAACCAAATTCTCAGGAAATTTCAATTCGGAAAACTGCTCCCTTTGTTTCGTCCCATATTCTCGGAACAGATGATCTGGGCAGGGACCTCTTAACAAGAATAATATATGGATCCAGAGTTTCCCTAATTATAGGTACAATATCAGTGGGCATTTCTCTTACCTTTGGAATACTAATTGGACTTATAAGCGGATACTATGGTGGGTGGGTAGATAGAATTGTTATGCGATTTATAGATATTATGCTGGCAATTCCATATGTTCTTTTGACAATAGTTATTGTTGCTCTTCTTGGACCGTCGCTAGTAAATGCAATGATTGCCATTGGTGTGTCCCAGATACCACAGTATGCCAGGGTTGTTCGTGCTTCAGTTCTGGCAGAAAGGGAAAATGATTATATTACAGCTGAACGTTCTCTTGGTGCATCAAATTCTGAATTGATGTTTAAATCCATTCTTCCTAACAGTATTGCTCCAATATTTGTACAGGCTACTCTTGGGGTTGGGAATGCAATATTAAGCTCAGCAGCATTATCCTTTTTAGGTCTTGGTGCTCAGCCTCCAACCTCTGAATGGGGCTTAATGATCGCTAGTTCAAGAGAGTTTGTAACTTCTGCATGGTGGATTGTTACATTTCCTGGTGTTGCTGTTCTTTTGACTGTCCTTGGATTCAATTTACTTGCAGATGGCCTAAGGGATGTGCTTGACCCAAGGATGAAGGATTAATATGGATAAGGATGCATATTCGAGCAGGAAGCTTGCTTCCGACCAGAATAAAGATATATTGCTTTCCATGGAAGATATTTCTGTGAGTTTTTATACTCATAGGGGGATTGTAAAAGCAGTACGTAATTTAAATTTACAAATTAAAAAAGGTGAAACTCTTGCTTTGGTGGGAGAGTCAGGCTGTGGAAAATCAGTAACAGCTCATACTATAAATCAATTAGTACCTATGCCTCCAGGGAAAATTGAAAGTGGTAAAGTTATATTTGAAGGAAGAAATCTTCTTGACCTGGATGATAAGGAAATTGCTTCTCTTAGAGGTGATCGTATTTCGATGATATTCCAGGAACCAATGACCTCACTGAATCCAGTTTTTAGAATTGGTGATCAGATAGCAGATGTGTTTATGGCTCATCATGATATTAAGAAAGATGAAGCCATGGAGAAAACCGTTAAGCTGTTGGAACTGGTTAAAATACCTGCACCTGAGCGGAGAATAAAAGATTATCCGCATCAGCTCTCCGGTGGAATGCGACAAAGGGCAATGATTGCCATGGCATTAGCTTCTCCAGAGCCAGGTCTTCTTATAGCAGATGAACCTACAACTGCATTGGATGTAACTATTCAGGCTCAGATTTTAAGATTAATTAATGAACTAAAACAGGACATTAATATGTCTGTATTACTTATTACCCATGATATGGGGGTTGTTGCAGAAACTGCAGATAAGGTAATAGTCATGTATGCGGGAAGGAAGATGGAAGAAGCAGATGTTTATTCTCTTTTTGAAAACCCAAGCCATCCGTATACACAGGGGCTATTAAATTCTCTACCCTCAAATAAAAAGTATACTAATGCAACAAGGCTGGAAGCTATTAAAGGTACTATCCCTGATCTTTTGACAATTGGCAATGAATGTCCTTTTGAAAACAGATGCCCACATGCAATGACTGTCTGCAGAGAATCATTTCCAGATAAAACGGAATTGGCTGATGGTCACTCAGTTTGGTGTTATTTCGTAGATGGGAAGGGAAAGGAATAGATATGGAAAAACTACTGGAAGTAAAAAACTTAAAAACATATTTTACCCTTAAAAGTGATAGAATTGGGTCCCGACCGGAAGTTGTAAAAGCTGTAAATGATCTTTCATTTGATGTTAATAAAGGAGAGATACTTGGTATAGTTGGTGAGTCCGGCTGTGGTAAATCTACCCTTGGAAAGACTATTTTAAAACTGAATCATAAAACCGAAGGTGAAATTCTATTCAAAGGGTCAGAAATTTTTGATCTAAATGATAAAGATCTTAAAGATCTACGCAGAAAGATGCAGATGGTTTTTCAGGATCCTTTTTCATCCTTAAATCCCAGAAAAAAAGTAGGATCACTTCTTGCTCAACCAATGCAAATACATAAGCTTGGTACTAAGGAAGAAATTGATGCAAAAATTGATGAGATAATGAAAGAAGTTGGAATAAACCCTGTCTATAAGGGACGATTTCCACATCAGTTTTCAGGTGGTCAGAGGCAGAGAATTGGTATAGCACGTGCTCTTATGCTGAATCCTGAATTTATTATATGTGATGAAGCCGTTTCTGCACTGGATGTTTCTATTCAGGCTCAGGTTCTCAATTTGCTTTTAGATCTTCATGATAAATACAAATTTACCTATATTTTTATTGCCCATGATCTTGCAGTTGTCGAATTTATTTCAACTAGGATTCTTGTTATGTACCTTGGGAAGATTGTAGAAACTGCAGAGAAAAAGGAGCTAGTAGGAAATCATTTCCATCCATACACTAAAGCTCTTTTTGATGCCTTCCCTGCAACAGATCCTAAAGGCAGAGATGAGAGAGCCACTGTTTTAATGGGTGATGTACCGTCCCCTATAAATCCGCCATCTGGTTGTTATTTTCATCCAAGATGCCCAAGGGCAATGGATAAATGTAAGCTTGAGTACCCACCTTTAAAAGAGGTATCTCCCGGGCACAAGGTTGCATGCTGGTTGCATGAGTAGGTGAAGCAAACTCCCGGATATCCAGGAGTTTGCTTTCCGTGATTGCAATGCCTACTCTAACCGGCAAATCCGGTGGCAGTAAAGTAATTTTCGAGTCCCATCATCTCGCTCACCTTGTTTTTGAGCACGGCAGTTAATACGTCACGGATTGACAGGATTCCAAACATTTGGTCACCTTCCACGACAGGTAAATGACGAAAATGATGTTCATCCATCAACGCCATACATTGCTCGACTGATGTATTCATCTTGACTGTATACATGTCTTTTGTCATCAAATCCTTTACTGGAGTTGTTTTTGCGGTTTTTCCTGCCAGTTCGCCTTTTTTCAGATAATCGCGTTCAGTGAATATGCCCACGATTTTTTCGTTTTCTGTCACGAGGACAGCGCCAATTTTAGCATCGGCCATTACTTTCAAGGCGTCAAGCACAGTGTCTGTTGTTGCAATGGTTAATTTACTTGCGCCTTTCTTTGTTTCAAGTAGACTCCTTACGTTTACCATTTCTTCTCTCCTTTGGTTGCATAGCCGAGCAGGAACGGAGTTCCGACCAGGCTTTGGTTGCATAGCCGAGCAGGAACGGAGTTCCGACCAGGCTTTGGTTGTTGAGATCGTTCCCTAGGTTGCATGGGCGAGCAGCCAACTTGTTGGCGACCAGCCTCATCGCTTCGCTCTTCCGGTACGACTCATAGCCGAGCAGGAACGGAGTTCCGACCAGGCTTTTGTTGATTGATAGTATAATATTATCGAATCGGGTTCCTGCAAGTCCTGCCCGATACCACATCAATTCTCATTTTCATTGAATTGTTCTATCAAGGTTTATGCCCGGCAACGCCGGATACTGTATTTTCGCCCTTGCACAGGCATATGTCAAGCTCAATTCTTTTTTGTCTCTGGTTTTCTCGTTCGTAAGCGATAATGTCCCAAATGTTTGTAAGCGATTTTGATCCAACAAGGTATAATTTCTTTTTATGGAGGTTTAATGGCGAACTGACAATAAATTATCGCTGAAAATAATTATGATGTCGGTAATTTGCCCTTTCTTATAGAAACTTCAACTAACAAATATTCAGAAATTTCTGAAACTGAGATTAAGCTTTTTGTAGCATGCTCCGGAGCCAGTTCTCCCCGACCAGTCAGAGTTAAACGAAATTCTTCGGGTTTATGGAAGGTGGACGAATTCAGCAGTCTTGTTGTTGGTGTTATGGCTCCTTCTGAAACTAGAAAGGTGGATGATTTATAGGGAATCATTTACAACTTCCACCTTTGAATACCCAACATTGACAAATTTTGTTACTGGATTATAATGTTATAGGAGGAAGTTATATGAATGTTTCTTTAACCCCCGAACTGGATGAATGGATAAGTCAGAAAGTACAATCAGGTCTCTATAAATCATCAAGTGAAGTCATTCGTGATAGCCTGCGACTTCTTAGAAACCAGGAAGAACAGAGAATGGCCATGCTTAAAGATTTAAGGCAGGAATTACTGGTTGGTATCAATCAACTCGATTCTAATAAGGCTGTAGACTTTGATCCAAAATTGATCGAAACTATAAAAGATAGTGGAAGACAGAGAATATAGAGGTGAAGAAAAATAACCTTAAATTATCGTTACAGGCAGTTGATGATTTAAAGGAGATCTGGCTCTATATTGCGAATGATTCTCCTGCTATAGCAGATAGGTTTATTGATGAGCTTTATAGGAAATGTAAGATAATATCTGAGAATCCTGATCTTGGCAGGAGGAGACATAATCTTATCCCTGGTATACGAAGTATTCCTTACAAAAAATATATAATTTTTTATCGGAAAGGAAAAGATGAAATTGAGATTGTTCGAATTTTGAGCGCTTATCGCGATATTGAATCAATTTTTTAGAGGGAGTCTCACCAAAAATATCTTTTGCAATATTCCCTCTTATCACATATACTTTATGAATTACTCTCAATAAAGGTATAGAATAGTATATTACAGAGGCTCCGGCTCTGATAAAGATGGAGGGATGATAAAAAAGTTATGAATTATTATGTTGTTATTAATATAAGGCTTTTTTTATCATTCAGCGACAGAGACTTTCCATGAAATGAGTGTGAACATAATTTATTCACATAAATCAAAGGAAAGTGCTCGATAGCGATTAAAGGAGGAAAGAATGGGATTATTGAGTAAACTAAAAGGCGAGTTTATTGATATTGTTGAATGGCTTGAAGATGATGGTGAAACTCTGGCTTACAGGTTTGAAAGATACGGAAATGAAATGAAGAACGGAGCCAAACTTACAGTAAGAGAAGGTCAGGTTGCTGTCTTTACTAACGAAGGGCAAATAGCAGATATTTTTCAACCTGGAATGTATGAACTTACAACAGCTAATCTTCCAATTCTATCAACCCTCAAAGGCTGGAAATATGGGTTTAACTCTCCTTTTAAAGCAGAAGTTATTTTTATGCCCACCAGAGAAGCAGCAGGTTTCGGATGGGGAACACCTGGACCCTTTAGAATGCGGGATCCTGAATTCGGTCTATTAGAAATGACCGCTCGTGGACATTTTTCCTTTCATATTATGGACCCCGAAAAATTTATTAGAAATGTTGTTGGAACTGATGGTGAATTTACAAAAGAAGAAATTGAAGACCGGCTAAGAAAAAGGTTTGTTACAGAAGCTGTATCAGGTATAGCTGAATCTGGAAAGTCTTTTTATGATATGGCTCAGCACTATGATGATATCAGTCAGCTTTTAAAAGAGAGAGTTGATCCAATTTTTCTTGAAAAATATGGTATAGGCCTGGATGATACATCAATACAGAGTATTGATTTAACTGAGAGATCTGCAGATAAGGTAGAGTCCAGGGATGAACTTATGTTTGCCGGTTCCCGTATGAATGACTATGAACGAAAAGCCAGAGCAGATGCAATGCTTGGACTTGCCAATAATGAAGGCATGGGCGGCGGCATGGCAGCTGGAGGAATGGGTATGGGAATGGGAATGGGTATGGCTGGTCAAATGGGTGGTCAGAACCAGTACCAGGGACAACACCAGGGAGGAATGGCTCCACCACCACCTCCAATGCCTGCAGCATTTTATGTATTCATCAATGGACAGCAAGCTGGACCCATGGCTATCCAGCAGTTACAGCAAATGATAGCCCAAGGTCAGGTAAATGGACAGACCCAGGTATGGAAGCAGGGAATGCCTGCATGGGCAGCACTTTCTGTTGTTCCGGAATTAGCTGGTCTTCTTTCTGCTGGAGGTCCACCTCCTCCACCTCCTCCATCAGTATAAAATTTTGTTTGTACTTAAATTATTAATGGAAAGATAAATAGAAAAAAAGAGGAGCAAATGTATATGAGTGAAATAGATTTTAAATGTAAAAACTGTGGAGGGGACTTAAGTTTTAGTCCCGGAACCCAGGCCTTAAAATGTCCTTATTGTGGTACAGAAAATGAAAATCCAGATACAGCACCTGAAGTTCATGAAGAACTGGATTTTGAAAGTGCTAAAGATGCATTCAAGAATAATGAAGATACAATTGAAGTTCAGATAGAGAAATGTGGTGCTTGTGGTGCAGAGGTAACTCTTAAACCAAATATCACAACAGCAAAATGTGATTTTTGTGGTACAGGAATGGTTGTAAGTGGGAAAAGTCATAAAGCTATGAAACCTCAATACCTTCTACCATTTAGTATTACTAAAGATATGGGCAAAAAAAACTTTCGTGACTGGATAGCAAAGAGAAAGTTTGCACCTAACGCACTTAAAAGACAGGCCAGATTATCGGAACCTGTTCACGGAATATATTATCCCCACTGGACTTATGATTCTCAAACAGACTCAACATATACTGGAGAAAGGGGAACACACTATACTGTTCAGGAAACACATACAGATAGTGATGGTAAAGAAGTAACTGAAACTGTTACAAAAACCCGTTGGGCAAGTGCAAGAGGAAATGTCAGCAGATTTTTTGATGATGTACTGGTTGCAGCCAGTTCAACTTTAAAAAAGAAACTCACATTAAAACTGAATGACTGGGAATTCAGCAAAATGGTCTCCTATGATGATAAGTATCTTAAAGGATTTAAGGCTGAATCTTATTCAATAGATCTGGAAGAAGGTTTTAAGGAAGCAAAAGTTGAAATAAATTCTGTTATACGTAGTGATATAAGAAGGGATATTGGTGGTGATGAACAAAAAATACATAGAGTTGATACCGCCTATAATTCAATAACATTTAAATATATATTACTCCCTATTTGGGTTGTAGTTTATAAATTCAAAAATAAGTACTATCAGGTTTTAATCAATGCAAGTTCAGGCGAAATTGCAGGAGAACGACCTTTCAGTGTTGCAAAAATAATTGGTCTCATACTGGCTATTCTGGCAGTAGGTGGAATCGGGTATCTTATCTATTATTTAGTTTCCAATGGGACTGTATAAATACGCAGAGGAGAGCAGGTATAGAAGAATGGAAAATATTAATTTAACAGGCCCTGAGGCAGGGGTAGCACTTTCAACTCTGGTTGCATTTAGTGATGATAATCCTTCACCGGAAGAAGTTGCAGTAATGCGGAAATATTATAAGTTTGAGGATGTAGAATCTTTTCAGAAGAAGGTTGATGCAGTGGGATTTAAATTTCCTGAAGATTTTCCTTCTCTTGAGTCCATAATATTGGAAACTTTAAAAAGTCAGGAATTGGATTTTAAGTTAAGAACTTTGGCTGTTGCACTGGTTTTGGCACATTCAGATGGAGTCTTTGATCAGAATGAAATGAATGTTCTAAATAGGTTTTGTTTAGGACTTGAACTTAGTCTTTCTGAAGCTGATTTGTTTTCTAAAAATAGCCTGAAAGAGATTGATGAAGTAACTGGATATAGTGATTTTAAAAATGTTGATTATCTGTTAACTGAATTTAAAATAGAATTAAGTATAGAAGAAGCAGGTGCCGCACTGTCCATTCTTGTTGGTTTGAGTGATGATGACCCTTCTGATGAAGAAGCTGGTGTTATGCGTGAATATTTTTCTGTTCAGGTTATCCAATCTTTAATGAGTAAGGTTGCTGCTACTGGAAATAATTACCCAGAAGCATTGGTAAGTACAAAAAAAAGTATTTTTACAGGCCTTCGGCGTGCCGATAGAGACATTCAGAAAAAATACCTGGCTATAGCATATAAGGTTGCTGGTGCTGATGGTCTTTTTGATGATTCAGAGATTGAGCTGATACAGGAATACTGTACTGAGTATGGTATTGGAATAGCAGAATTAAAGGATTATTTTAAGGCTGATATTGCCTGATTTTATCGTACGGAACAGGCCTGCCTGTTCCGTACGATATAGATTTACGAATTTTGCTCCAAATATTCTTTTACCATTTTTTTCCCTTCTTCTTCATCCACTCTTCTAAGGAGAACTGCGCCCAGAAGGAAAAGGATCAGGATAGAGAGCATACCTATTCTGTTACTTCCTGTCACAACAGTTACAAGCCCAATCATAAAAGGACCAATAACAGCAGCAAATTTACCAAGCATGTTGTAGAAACCAAAAAATTCAGCTGATTTACTTTCAGGAATAAGTCTTGTGTAATAACTTCTACTAAGAGCCTGGATACCTCCCTGGAAAAGTCCTATCATCATAGCAAGTATATAGAAATGGAGGGGTGACTGCATGAGTACACCAAAAACTGTAATAACTGCATAAGCTATAATTGCAACATGTATAGCCTTTTTTATTCCAATTTTTTGGGCAAATTTATGATAAATAAGTGCTGCAGGAAAAGCTACAAATTGAACCAGTAATAGTGCTATAATTAAAGACTCTGAAGGGAAACCCAGTGAAGATCCATAGTCTACTGCCATTTTAATAATTGTGTCGACTCCATCAATATAGAACCAGTATGCCAATAAAAATGTTCCTATTACCTTTAGATGACGAATTTCAGTAAAAGTACTTTTTAACTGTTTCCATCCTGCAGAGACTGCCTTATATATAGGCATGCTGTCTTTATATTCCGGTTCTTTGATAAAAATTAGTATTGGCAGAGAGAATATTGCCCACCAAATTGCTACACTTACAAAAGACAATCTGATTCCAGTAGCACCATCAGGTATTCCGAAAATTTCCGGTTTGAGGTACATAAGAACATTGACTACAAAAAGCAGACCTCCACCAATATATCCAAGTGAAAACCCTAAAGAAGATACATAGTCTACTTTTTTTTCTGAGGCTACAGCAGGGAGAAGAGAATCATAAAAAATATTTCCCCCGGAAAATCCAATGGTACCTACCACGTAGAACAATGCTGCAATTTGCCATTGGCCTGCCTGTACCAACCACAAGGCACCAGTCATTATGATCCCTAAAAATGCAAAAAAGCCCAGAAAACGTTTTTTTGCACTGCCTTTATCTGCTATGGCTCCTAAGATTGGGGCCATTGCAGCGACCAGAATGGCAGCAAGTGAATTGGCTGTACCCAGATAAAATGTACTTACCTGAACACTTGCTCCTGTAGACCAGTAAGCTTTGAAAAAAACCGGGAAAAATCCAGCCATAACTGTTGTGGCAAATGCACTATTTGCCCAATCGTACAGAGTCCAGGATAAAATTGCTTTTCTGGTATCTTTCATAAAATCTCCTGTTATATTTCTTTGTAATGCTATTAAGCATTTTATGATTGTACTGTATTATTAAAGTATTCGCATTGATTTTTTAAAAATAGTTTGCTTTATATATTTAAGTAAGAGGAAGATTAATTGAAATATTTAATAATACTTGGGGATGGAATGGCTGACAGACCTATAGAGAAGTTAGGTGGAAAAACTCCACTTATGGCAGTTAGTAAACCCTCAATTGATTTAGTAGCTAAAAATGGGCGTAACGGAATGTTAAAAACCATACCTGATGATATGCCTACAGGAAGTGCTGTAGCAAACCTAGGTGTTATGGGCTACGATTCACATAAATATTTTAAGGGCCGTGGAGTGCTGGAAGCAGCAAATATGAGTTTAAGTGTTGATGAAGATGATCTTGTTTTTAGATGTAATCTATTAAATATTTCTAATAAAAAAATAATCAACCATTCAGCTGGGCATATATCTACTAATGAATCAAGGGTATTAATAGATGATCTGAATAAATCTGTAAAAAATATTCCTGAATTTAAAAATGTAAAATTTTATCCTGGAATTTCTTTTAAGCATATATTGATAATTAAGGATGGTGCCAAAGGAGGCAAGGGTGGGGTTGAATGTACTCCTCCTCATGATCATCCAGGGGAAATATTTACAAAACTTCTGGTGACACCCATAAATGATAAAGCTAAAAAAAATGCAGAACTTGTGAATAATCTTATCATGCATTCACAGGAAGTACTAAGAAATCACCCCATTAATATTGAACGTATAAAATCTTTAAAAGACTCTGCCAGCTCGATTTGGCCATGGTCCCCTGGTAGTAAACCTGTTATGCCGACATTTGAAGAACTTTATAATTTAAATGGTTCAGTTATTTCAGGTGTAGATTTAATTAATGGAATTGGTGTTTATGCAGGAATGGATGTTATAAGGGTAGATGGGGCTACAGGATTATATAATACCAACTATGAAGGTAAAGCTGAGGCTGCCATTGAGACATTAAAAACTCATGATTTTCTATACCTTCATGTAGAGGCTACAGATGAAGCAGGTCATGATGGGGATCTTCCACTAAAAATGAAGTGTATTGAGTATCTTGATAAACGGATAGTTAAGTATATTCTTGAGCACAAAGATGAAATTGGAGATGAGCTTACAATTGCCATTCTTCCGGATCATCCAACTCCTGTAGAGATGCGTATTCATACCAGAGAACCCATTCCTTTTGTAATAATGAAACCAGGAGAGTCTCCGGATAAGGTCGAAGTGTATGATGAAAAATCAGCCCTAAAAGGATTTTATGGCGAAATAGAAGGTGCTGAATTTATTAATTTGTTAATAGGATCGTCATCGTAGGGGCAGGTCGCGCCCTGCCCCTACGCTTGGCTTCTGTAAAATTCCTGTTCCAGACTGTCTGCATTATTTACAGATTTACGCATCCACTCCAATAGAACCCCTTCTTTTTCTTCCGGACTTAATGACCAGTCAATTTTTGATTGCCTAAGTCTATGGCTTAAATCATGCAGGCTCAAAGCACAGGATACTGAAATATTAAAGCTTTCTACAAATCCATACATAGGTATTCTCATAAATTCATCAGCATTTTCAAGGACAGTATCAGAAAGTCCTTGCATTTCGGTTCCAAAAAACAGAGCAATTTTACCTTTTGGAAGATTAAAATCTTCCAGGTTTTGATCTTCCCTGTGAGGAGTTGTAGCAATAATTCTATAACCCTTTTTTTTAAGGGCTTTTATGGCTATTATACTATTTTCCTTTTCTTTTTTATAATTATGCATAGATAGCCATTGGCTTGTACCCAGAGAGACCCCTGGATTAACCCTGTAAGAATTACTGTTTTCAATAATGTGCACATCCTGAATACCAAACCCATCACAACTTCTTAGAACAGCACTTGCATTATGGGGTTGATAAATATTTTCCAAAACTACAGTCAGGTATCTTGTTCTTAAGGAAAGAATTTTCTCCATTTTATTTAGACGTTGTTCAGTAATAAAAGTTTTGAAGTATTCAATAAGCTCTTTGTTTGTTATGTTTTCCATTCTATCTGAACTCCCATGGTAATTTTTACTTATCCCTATTGCCTCACGAATAAATCTAACCCAAATGTATTTTAGACTCATGAATAAATCTAACCCAAATTAAACCAGCAGTAGTAGCAATTTCTTTCTTTTTTGCTACTTTTTTCTTTCTTTGTG
>JAQIBN010000214.1 GCA_027859095.1 Spirochaetia bacterium
TATCCATACGGCGGAAAGGTGATAGAGAATAACAGTTCAATTTATAATACTCTTCTTTCCTTGAGATTGAGTAATGAAATTACAACAGAGAAATTACAGGGACTCATAAAAACCGAAGGTTTGCAGGAACGCATATTCCACCACATAGGAACAAAGACCTGGTTCTGGAAAGTAGAGATTGCAACAGCCAGAACAGCAGTTGAAGCGATTATTGTTTGTATGCCATCTAATAGTGAAATGGAGGCAACATATAGTTATAGGCTATATGGAAGGTCCTAATTGTAAAATTCCTGTTTTTCACTCAGATCTTATTGCAAGTCAATTATTAAAGCTGGTATCAACTAATTTTCTAATAAAAAATGTCTAATCATTGAAGTAAATTAGAACTTTTGCCCATATTACCTAGTAGGAATAAAAAATCTTAAGTAGGTAGATATGAAATGGTTAAATTATCTAATTGTAGGCTTACTCTTTATAATATTAATATTTTTAATATTGCTGTTATTAACAAATAGTACTCAACAACTGGATTTACTATTTCAAAATCAGCAGCACATAAAAAATCTTGTTACAAAACTGAATATACAAACTAATACAAAAGTTATTGAATTAACTAAAGCTGCTGAGGTTCGCCATAACAATCTTCTTACAGATCTGTTGGTGAAATTAAACTTAACTCGTAAGGAAATAGGGGAAATGAAAAATCTCCTGGTTTCATATAAAGAAGAAGTTCAAGATAAAAATACAGTAGAATCTATAGAATTTATCAATACTACAGTTGAAACAGATAATTTTCTTCAGCAATTATTAGCTGAAGGATTTACTAAATATCAGAAAGAAAACTATTCAGAAGCTCTAAAACTCTATAAGCAAATTTTAGAAATCGATGACTCTAATACAGAAGCCCTCTGTTATTATAATGCTTCCTTGTATTACCAAAATCCAGGTGACGGAAGTATTTTTTCAGAAATTAAAAATGACCTTATTCCCCTTCTTGAGGCAAAGGTTCTTTCAAAAGAGGAAGAGCTTACTGCTTTAAATATACTAATTGGTATAGGCCTTGAGGAAGGGCAGTAAATGAGGACAAAAAAACTTATAATACTAATGACATATTCATTTCTAACTATCACTATCTGGAGTTTTGATTTAAGCCTTGCAGAGCTTTATCAGTATAGTCCGGACGGAAATGATTTTACAGAAATAAATATTACAAGGGATCTTTTTAAAAGTGTAAGAGAAACGGATAATGAAGGTGTTCTTTCCCTTTCCAGAACAAATAGCAAAGATATTCCAAAATCGATCCTCGATGCAGCACTCTTAAGTGAATCTGAGAATAATGATTTCATTCTTTATGGTTTTTTGAAAGTTAGTAAGAACTACTATGACTTTGAAGTAAAGCTCTATGACCGGGAAGGTGGAGAGATTAAAACTGTTTTTTATGCCAAGAACAGCAGTTCTAACTATGACGAGCTGATTAAGACAATGTCCATGCAAATTGTCACCTACTTTCATAAGACCCTTGGTGTAACCAGTTGTTTGGTAGATTTGCAAAAAGAGCATGGTGTTATCGATATTGAATCGGGGTTAGGCTACTGGATACCTTTTTACCCATGGGCAGAATCCCTGATGGGGCTTGTATCAGTCCATGTTGCAAGCAGTCTGACTCCAGTAAATCCACTTTTTAAATGGGATATTTTTACTTTTGCATTAGGATATGGAATTGGGGTGGATTATTCATTGGGAATGAATAAAGAGGGTTTTGAAGCATATTCACTCCATTCTGTTCGTTTGGGTTTTCCAGTCACTCTGTCTACACTCTGGCATTACAGTAATAAACTAATATTCAGCATGGCACCTGAACTGCAGGTTGATGTTCTTATACAGGATCGTTTGTATGGGAGTCTTGTGAGTGAGAAAAGCACTGCCTTGTCATTGTGTACTTCCATAGGCTATGAATATTTATTTACAAATAAGCGGTTTTCATTAGGATTTGCAACCCGCCTTCATACTACTTTTTATACAAATATACTTTTTTCTATTGAACCATCTTTTTACTGCAGATACAGATTTAATCCTGCGAATAAAGCTGAGGCCTGGTCGGAAGCAAGCTTCCTGCTCGGCCATATAACCAAGGGAGATTAGGATGAAGATAGCATTTTTGGTTATTACAGTTTTTTCACTTTTAACACTTTCCTGTTCTGAAGGGTTTCTTAGTGACATGCTCCGGGTTATTACAGATCCTGTTGTAGAAGAACCCACAGTATTTTCCTTTGAAAAAGAAGAAACAATAGAGATAAGCTGGAATACAGATCCTGGAGTTGATAAATATATTCTCTACCGGGCAGAAGATACTCTTATTCCTATTTATGAAATCCTATATCAGGGAAGAGAGCTGTCTCTAACAGATACTGAAGTTACAAGTGAACATCGTTATCTTTATAAACTTGGCAAACTGCGAGGAACGATGTTGTTTGGGCCATCTGAACCCATACTGGGTGTGGGTAGTAATGTAATACAGGATAATCTTGAAAGGAATAATATAAAAGAAAATGCAACAACTCTCGTTTGGGATCTTGATGCAAATCTCTATTATTACCGTTCCAATACTGGCGAAGAGATAGAAGATTACGATTGGTATTTAATCTCTGTTCCTCCCAGGAGAAAAGCCATGATTGTTGTTACACAAGATGGATTAGGAACTGGAGATGACTCCTGGATGAATTACTATCTTGAAGGGCATGTGACTGAACCGATAGTAAACAGCAATGCAATACCAGTAGATAATTATTCTTATACAGAGAGAACCTTTTTCTTTTTAATCTCACCAAATACTTCAGAGTTTATCGGTGATCCTACTTTGGGAGGAGGCGGTCTTATTAATTACAGGGTATCTCTACAATCAATTCAGAGTCTTTAAACAGGCCTGGTCGTTCGCAAGCTCACTGCTCGGCTATGCACCCAAAGGAGAAGCAGATGAAAAAGTTATTTCGAGTAAATATTTTAATTATTATTTTGTTGGTCTTAATTTCTTTAGGTTGTTCTGTTACCCCTATACCATCTGTAGTCAAAGATCCTGAGGATGTTCCTGTAATAGAAGAGAATTCTTCTCTTTTTGTAGAGGATGGCGTTACAGGGATAACCATGTTTACAACAAACGATACAAAATATTCAGAACAATTTGGTTATACTTTGTGGGTACAGGAAGATGTAGAGTCTGATCCTTTTACTCATTTGAATGTGACACTTTCGAAGCTCAGTGGGAATGAAGATGCAGGGTACGGTGTTGTCTTCTGCAGCTATGATGACACAATGCTGGTTGTACTTATAAATACAAAGAAAGAGTTCATAATTGGAGAATTAACCGGTAATCTCTTTACAATACTGCAACCATGGGATGACACAGAGAATTTGAAGTCCGGTTATAACCAAAACAATATTATAGATATTACCTACGATGCAGGAACCGGAGATTTTGATTTAAGTTTTAATGGTGTTCTTGTAACCACATTCAGGGATGATGATGCACCCTTCCACACTGTAGGGAAAAATGGATATATCGTAGTTATTTCTCCTATGGATAATTTTCCGAACATTCCCGTTTCCCTGACATTTAAAAA
This sequence comes from Spirochaetia bacterium, assembly GCA_027859095.1. Classification (GTDB taxonomy): domain Bacteria; phylum Spirochaetota; class Spirochaetia; order B11-G9; family B11-G9; genus JAJRQE01. Next base: position 3,618 of record JAQIBN010000214.1, read on the forward strand.
AAATTAGGAGCTATTAGTTTATGAAAACTATTAGGAAAAATTCGGTTTTAGTGCTATGGATTTTTTATATACTTAACTTTATCCCTTTTCTTCTTATAGCAGACAATATGGATGCTGTTAATGATCTCCCCGATTATCCTTTGGATATATATTTACAAAAAATAGTTCCAGATACTACTAGTATCCTTGAATATGATGGTATTAAACTAGTGATCCCTCCTGGAGCAATTGACAGGGAAGTCACTATAGAGATTATCAAACTAAAGTCAACTTTTCCAATAAAAGACACAATAGCAAATGTAACAGAGGGTGCTGTTGTTTATAGATTTGGCCCTTCCGGAATCCGTTTTAATCGAAATATCAAAGTATCAATACCTTTCAATAAGACTTTACTGGATTCTGAAACAGCCCTTTCCAATCTGTTTACTTATTTTTATGATGAGGAAAATAATAACTGGGAGCGCCTACCCAGGGTAGAGATAGATCAAGAGAATGCTGTTGTTGTGAGTCTTACAGATCACTTTACAGATATGATAAATGGGACTCTTAAGATGCCCGAAAGCCCGGGGCCTGTCAACTTTGATATTAACAGCATAAAAAACCTGGAAGCAGCAAACCCTTCTGACCGTGTAATGAACCTTAAAGGATTAACCCCCGATTCCACAGGGGCTGCATCTTTTCAGATACCGTTAAACATGCCTCCGGGCCGTGGCAGCGCGTATCCAATCCTTTCTTTAAGCTACAACAGCGAAAGCCCCAACAGCTGGATGGGCCGGGGTTTTGATATTTCTGTTCCTTCTATTACGACGGATACAAGATTTGGTCTTCCAAAATATGGGGTAGATGAAAATGGTGACGCTGCTGAAACTGACACCTATATACTTGGAGGGGAAGAGCTTGTCCTTACTGCCTCTTCCGGTTCAGGAAAAATCTATAGCCCCCGGGTGGAAAAGGAATTTAAAAGAATAGTAAGAACACAGAACTCAGGAGAGGATTACTGGGAAGTAACGGATAAAAACGGAATAGTTCAGACCTTTGGAACAGAGGAAGGATGGATTGGTCCTGATAGAACTAGTCATGCTAAAACGTACACCTGGTATTTGACAAAAGAAACGGATGCCAATGGGAACTTTGTCAGCTATGTCTACGATTATGACATTGAAAATAAATATACCTACTTAAAGGAGATCCAATACTCGGGAAATGATAATGTAAGCACCTCTGATTCCGTCCCCTACAAAATTATATTTAATACATCATCTTTAAGACCTGACAGAAGGATAGATTCCCGTGGTACCTTTATTTCCAAACTGGTAAAACGACTTGATGAGATCCGGATATCCTACAATAGTGAAATATTTCGTAGCTATACTTTCGGGTATGAGACAAATGAATTTGGACAGACAGTACTAAATAGATTTACAGAACTGGATGGCAGTGGGAATGAGTTTTATACATATGGGTTTGGTTATAATAAGCTGGATGATATTAGAGACTCAGGTGATAATTTAATAGGGTACAATGGATTTGGGACTGATCCTGTTGACTGGGGAAATCTTTCTGATGATACTTTTCCAGGGTTAAATCAGACTGGTACCTTTGGAGTTGGAGCCAGTTTATATCTGGGACTTACAGTAAAGATGTTAAAGTATAGTAAATGGTTTAATTGGAATTGGAATACAATAGCATCACTGGGAGTACGGGGCGGAGTTAACTTTTCCGGAACAATTGCCAATTCTACACTTTTAGATATAAATGGAGATGGGCTGTCAGATGCTGTCTGGAAAGAAGGTGGAATATTGCAGGGGTATCGAAATACAGGATATGGATTTGATACAAGCACAAGTAATGATATTGCTCTTTCCGGTTTGCCTGGGCTTTTAAACAGCAGTTATCAAAAAGGGTTTAGTCTTGGTGCTTCTGCAAATATTGGTTCTGTTGGAGGTTCTGTTACCTGGCAGAATAACTGGACAGAAGGACTGACAGCCTTTAATGATATTAATGGTGATGGATTTATTGATTTTGTAAACTCAGATGATGATCAATTTTATATGAATAATCTTACTGGATTTACACCTGCCGACTATACTACAAATGTAAATATTGAAGTTACACAATCTGAAAATTTTACAGAGAAAGAAGAGGATTATAAAAGGACTTACTATATACAGGAGCCTGTTCGAAAATGGAAGGCCTTTTCCAGTGGAAATATAGAAGTAAGTCAAGTAGTTGGCTTTGTCAATGAAGATCATAATGCTGATCCTTTGGATCCGGTAAACGCAGTAACATATCCTGAAACAGGATATTCTGCATCTTCCATAACTGTGAGTTCAGGATATCCCTCTGATACTGTTTCCCGTAATATGAGTGTGGAAAATGGAGATGAGATATTTTTCCATATGGATGCAGGCAATGACTCCCTAGGTGATGATATTAAGTGGGATATAAATATAGCCTACACTGATATAAACTATTTTGAAAATTTAAATGAAGCATCAATTATTAAACCAAAAGAATCCTACACTGTCAGTTTACCAGATATTAGACTGGAGTATTTATATACGGCAGTTCTTATATATGATGATCCAGGATATCACTATGATTATGTTTTAAAACAACCAAACTGGAAAGATTTCCTTGACCAGAATGCTGTTGATGCAATTATCGAACATTCACTTTTTGTTCCCGGACGGATACCTGAAGATGTCTTTACTGAAATTTTTAACAGGGCAAGTATAACAGAGATACAGAGTTATGAAGGGGGAGGAGTCTTCCCGGGTGGACAGGCAGCCCTTATTGATGCATATCTTTACAGGCCGGAGTTTGAAGATTTTATTCGTATAAATTCCGGTGCTGATGAGACTATAATTGAAACATTGATTTTGGCAGAACTTGATATAAGCGAACTGCAGAGTCTGTTTTATTATAATGATTTTACAGACAGCAATCTCTATCCTGATGAGTCAGTAGGAATAAAAAGCTTTTCAAAGGTGGCTCCGGTGATAAGTATTATTCCAGAGATTCATGCCATTGAAGAAAATCTGAGCCTTGGATCTGAACTTTTTGATGGGAAGATTTTTCTGGATAATATTTATAATGAAACAGGGACTGAAGTTATTGAGACCCTGCATTTAGTGCCTGATGAAGGGTCTTTGGTTCTTGTCAGTACAAATGATCAGGGTTCGGATATTGTTAGCGGATCTACTGTAAGTGAATCTGCAGTTGAAATAAGTGCTTCTTTTTTTAGAAATGGAATAAAACACAATTTCAGCTTAACTAACCCTGAAAGTGTGCTTACAAGTCTTCCTTTAGCCATATATAATGGCGAAGTTTTAAATGAAGTAACTTCCAGCTATAATTTTTCATATTTCCCTTCTTATACGAGCTTAAGTATTACTGATTATGATACAATGTATGGAACTATAGATGTTCTGGATGACAAAGACTTTTTTGAAGCAGTTTATGACCGCTATCCCGAAATTCCAGATATTGAAGAGTATATACTTAAAGATCCAATGTCGACAGAAGAGCTGGATCATTTAAACGCCATCCTGCCAGGAGTAGATTTACCTGCAAATTATATATCCTTACCCTTTTCTGATTATACAGCTGCCTACAATACTGCTTCTGTGGAGGACAGAGCTTTTCTTGAAGAAGTCTACAGTCGACTTCCAGAAATACCTTCTCTTGAACGATATGATCTTGCCTCAGATATTAGCAGTTTGGATGAAACACGTCTTGTCCTTATTTTTGATTCTTTAAGTGACAATACTGATTCTATGCTAGACAGTCCATTATTTTTATCCGGCAATACAGAGAGTGTTGGGATTATTGCTTTAAGTGAAACAGAATATTTAGATTATTTTGATGGAAATCTTGAGATTCAAAATCTTTTTAATGAAGTTGAAGATTCTGAATTAAATACTTTCTATATTTTAAAAGGTAATATTTCAGAGTCTGAGAAAACTAATTTCGAATTTGTATGCAGGAATTATTTACGTGATATAATTGAATTTCCCTATTATGAGTTTAATGTTACTGAGGGAATAGCAACTATAAAATCAGGATTAACCAGTACAGAAAGGACTGAAATATCGACTCTTTTTTCCGGACTTGGTTTAAGTGTATTTACTAATTTTAACAGAAATTTCCGGTATTATTCTGATACAGTACTACCTGTTTTTTACGAAGGAACAGCTCTGGTTTCAGGTGTTGGGAATCCTCTTCCGAAAGGGAGTAGTCCTATGAATCATACTAATCCTGGAACTGTCAGTATTCCATATTTTGATAGTAATGGTAGAAGTTCATTTAAAATTAAATATATCCATAACTATAATTCTGGTCTGGATTACAGCACAATAGATTTGATAAATTTACCTGTTGGTATTTATAATGAAGATACAATACCTGGAACACATCTGGAACCAGCAGAGGGTGATACGGAAACTCCTAAAGAGTTTGAGGTTTTTAGAGGAGGAGTTGCAGGCTGGTACTATGGAGTCTGGAGCGGATATTATGGTGCTTTTGATAAACACCTTCTACATTCCCAACCTGAAGTTTTGAGCAGTGAAGAAGTTGCACTACCTAAATACTTTACGCACATGGATAAGAATACAGATACACAGCTTATAGAAATTGGGAAAAATGAGCCTGTTCTGGCAGTTGATGGAGAAACTCTTATCACAGATGTAAGTTCATATATGGATTCATCATTTACTAATGATGGTATTCCAGAAAGTGTCACATATAATTTTGCTCCTGTTATTGATGGTATAACACTTCATGCTGACAGGAATGGAGGAGATACTTATTTTAATATACCAAGAGGCAGTAGTCCCATTTCACAAGGGAAAATTGGAAATATCAGTGAAAGTAAATCCGAGTCGATAGATATTAGTGGAAGTGTTCCAGGATTTTTTGGATCTTTATCTTTAAGTGGAAACCTGGGGAAATCCTGGCAGTATCAGGATTTAATGGATATAAATGGTGATCGCTATCCTGATATTATTTCATATACTCCCAATGAGGGAGGTTCTGCAGGATTTACAGTATTGGAAGGAACTGGTACTGGATTTGGTGATCCCAAAAGTTATACCAGCAATTTTAATCATTTGACATATAATGAAAATGCAACATATGGCTTTGGAGCTTCTGCAGGTGTTGGTGGAGGAGAATCAACAACCACAACTTACAATAATTCCGGTACAGTAAAACATACAAGTGTTACCTCTCCTGCTCCTTCCGGAGGGATAAGTCTTAACGGAACAGTTGGCTCCTCATACAGGAAAGAAGGGTTTATAGATATTACAGGAGACGGACTTCCTGATCATATCAGAAGAAATGGATCAGATAATTATGAAGTAGCTATAAATAAGGGAGATAGCTCTTTTTCTTTACCTGTCTCATTTGGAACTGGAATTGGTATCGATTTTTACAGTAGAGACAGTAGTGATCTAAGTGATTTAGCCTTTAAACCCTCAGGTCTCAGCTTTAGCAATACCGGAAGTCTTGGAACCAGTATTTCTGCATCTATTGGTGGAGTAGGGTTTATTGAAAGCATAGGATTAAATGCAGGTTTTAATTCATCTGCAAATCGTACTTTATCCCAGCTAATGGATATAAATGGTGATGGATTATCTGATCAGGTAGTGAAGGTTCCTTTAGAGGATTTCTTTCGGGTAAGATTTAATTTAGGAGATAAGTTTTCTGAAGATGAGGTACAAATATTCAGACCTGATTGGGGTATTGATTTATCTGCAGATATAGCAGGTCTTGAAACAGCACTTACTGCCAATAAAGCTGTGTTTGATAATATGGATATACCAGGAGTAGATGTTGGTGGGTTTTTAAATGATGGTTCATTTCTTGACTCTCTGGCAGAGAATCCTTTTGACGAAATAATTGATCCCTTTAAAGTCGATGATGCAATTAGCTATACTGGAGGTGTAGCTATTAATCTAGGAGCAAATGTCACGCTTTCCCTTTATGAACTGCATCTGGCTATTATAAAGCTGGGTTTTCAGCTTATTCCCGGAATAAACGGGTCTCTTGCTGTAAGCACAACAAGTCTCTCTATGCAGGATATAAATGGTGATGGTCTTCCTGATCATATTCTTAAAAAAACAGGATCGGATACATTACTGGTAAAAGTGAACAGTATGGGAAAGGCAGGACTGCTTAATAAAATAACCATGCCAACAGGCGGAAGTATAGATCTCGAGTATGGAAGAGAAGGCAATACGGTAGAAATGCCCCAAAACCGTTACGTTCTTACAAAAGTAACAAAGAACGACGGTTACGAAACAGACACATCCATGACAGGTGAACACAGTTATACTGAAAACTATGACTACAAAGACGGATACTATGACAGAGCCGAACGTAAATTCTATGGTTTTAGAGAAGTAGCCGTAATAAAAGGCGATGGATCTGCTGCAACAACAATTTACAATAATGATAACTACTATACGAAGGGACTTGTTTTTTCCACAGTAATTGCAGATGGAAATAGTATATCATACCTTGAACAGGAGAATAGCTACAGCCTGCGAAGCATTGGTTCCTTTACTAATGGAGATGTAAAGTATCCATATCTTTCTACAGAATTAAGCAGAACCATTGATGTAATAGATTCTGATTTTATACAAACAGAAAAACTATACTTTTATGACAACCTTGGTAATGTGATACGTATGGAAGATACCGGGGTATATTCCGATCCGGATGATGATATAACATTAAATATAGTCTATTCAGATAAATATAACAGCAGCTATTTAATGAGTCTTCCTACGAGTCTTACAGTAAGAGATTCTTCTAATGAAATAATAAGAAAGAGAGAAGGAACATATGACGGTAAGGGTAATCTTAATACCTTAAGAAGCTATTATAATGAATATGACTTCTCCGAATACACCTTTGGATATGATAATAATTATGGTAATCTAATTTTTGTAGAAGATCCTTTAGGTTATAGAAAAGAGTACACCTATGATAATACTGTCCACCGTTATGTAACAGAGATAGAAACTTCAAGCATTTACGGAGGAGATTCTTATACCTCCAATTTAAGTTATGACTTTAGATACGGAGTTGAAACATCTCAAACCGATAGCAACGGAAACACCTTGTCAAAGGAATATGACAACTTCGGACGACTAAAAACCATAATAAGCCCATACGATACTGGTTCAGTAAAAGCAGTGGAATACAGCTATCTTACAGATACATTTCCATGGAAAGCACTGACAAAAAACAAGATAAGCTTTGATGCAGCAGATACTGAAACAATGGACACCTATGTAATAATAGACGGACTAAACAGAATAGTAAGCACAGCCAAAGAAGGCGAAGTTTACAATGAAGGTGGAAACCTGCATGGCTGGAATAAAAGCGGATATGTAGTCTATGACAACAAGGCAAGACCAGTAGAAGAGGGGCAGACTGTCTTCGAAGAAACAAGTGGAACGCCAACAGTAGAAAACACAACGCAGCGTCCAACCCTTAAAACATACGATGCTCTTGACAGAATATTAACAATAACCTTCCCTGACGATTCTCTCATAACAAAAAGCTATGCAGTAGAGGGAAACAGAACAAAGGAAACTGTTACCGACCCCCTTGGAAACATAACGGAAACCTACAAAGACATAAGAGGCAACATTGTAAAACTGGAGAAAAAGGATTCCACAGGTGTACTCCTGACAGAGGCAAACTACAACTACAACGAGTTAGGAGAACTTTTAAAAGTAACAGATGCTAAAGGAAGCCATGTTACCTTTACCTACGATATTCTTGGAAGACGAATGACTCTGCAGAGCCCCGAAACAGGACTTACAGAGTTTGAATATGACAAGGCAGATCACCTGATACGAAAAGTAGATGCAAATCTTAGAACCAATGGTGCATCCATAAACTACATCTACGATACTCATGGAAGAATAGAAAAAATTGATTATCCCTTCATGGCAGATACAAGCTACACCTATGGCTCACAGGGAGATATCTACAACAGAGCAGGCCGAATTGTAAAAATAACAGACGAGAGCGGAAGCACAGAAAACTTCTACGGAGAACTGGGAGAAACAACACAAGTCAGTAAAACTATTAAAAGGCTGGCACCATTGGAAGATGACAAGATCGCCAGCTTTAACTA
>JAQIBN010000265.1 GCA_027859095.1 Spirochaetia bacterium
TTTTTTCATTCATAAAAACATTATTAATTGCAATAGTATTTTTTGTATTTTTGATAGAACTTGTAGATTTATTTGCTAATTTATGGAGATATCTTAATAATGAAGCATCAGTTTTTTTAATTTTAAAAGTTGCTTACTTATATCTCCCAAAATGTATAATATTTTCTATATCACCTGCTTTGCTTTTCAGTGTTTCTTATACACTGGGAACTTATTATAGTAATAATGAACTAATTGCAATTTTTGGATCGGGTATATCTTTATTTAAATTTACTTTCCCACTAATATTTTTAGGAATTATCTTTAGCATCGGAAGTTTCTTATTTAATGAAATATATGTTATTGAGACAATAAAAGAAAAAAATGAATTATCTAATGTTTTATTAGGTTACAGCCCATCATTTAGTAATACCAATATAACTGTTGTTAGTAATAATAATATAATTTATCATGCAGATTATTATAATGATAATTCACAGACACTTTCAGGCCTTATTCTTATTTTTCGTGATAGCGAAGGCCAATTTAATGAAAGAATTGATGCTGAATGGGCAGAATATAAAAATAATGTATGGGAATTAAATAGAGTTCGCATATTTTCTTTAAATACAACTAATCAAATTATAGAAGAAACATACCAAAAGAGTTTACTTATAGAGACTATAAATGAACCTCCAACTACTTTCAAACGATTGGTAAAAGATATTAATGAACTTAAAAGAACAGAAGCTAAGAACTGGATACTCTCAATAAAAAAAGCTGGGTTACCAATTTATAGAGATGCGTTAGTTGATTATTATGAAAGATTTTCATTTGCTTTAACTCCATTTATTGTTATTTTTATTTCAAGTTCTTTGGGAGGACGCTTTAAAAAGAATATCTTATTAATGAGTTTACTTTCCAGTCTCAGTATATCAGTTTTGTATTATGTTTTTAAAATGATATTGATTATTTTAGCTAAACAGGGTTATCTTCAACCCATTACAGGAGCCTGGGGTGCTTTTAGTATAGCAGCCATATTAGGTGTTATTATGTATAAAAGAGCCAGAACCTGATCAATGGAGTACCAATGATATTTAAAACAACACATAAAGATAAAGATACACATGCAAGAACAGGTATTTTAACTCTTCCCAAGGGGAATGTAATAACTCCTGCCTTTATGCCCGTAGGTACTAATGGGACTGTAAAGGCTATTCATCATGAAACAGTCGACAATATGGGATATAACTTAATTTTGGGAAATACTTACCATCTCTATCTACGTCCTGGATTAGAAGTAATAAAACATTATGGAAGTCTTCATAAATTTTCTAATTGGAAGCATAATATTCTAACTGATTCCGGAGGTTTCCAAATATTTTCTCTTGCCACTTTTCGGAAAATTCGAGAAGAAGGTGTAAGATTTCGTTCTCATATTGATGGTGCTTACCATAATTTAAGTCCTGAAGATGTTGTAATGGTTCAGGAATCTCTTGGTAGTGATATCCAGATGTGTCTCGATGTTTGTACACCTCCTGATATAAGTTATAAAAAAGCTCTTGAAGCGTCAGATATTACAACAAGATGGGCTGGTAGAGCAAAAAAAAGATGGTTGGAAAGTGACGAAAATTACCATGGTAAATTATTTGGAATTATGCAGGGTAATTTTTATAAGGATTTAAGAAAAAAAAGTGCAGAAGAAATATTATCATTGGATCTTCCGGGAATTGCCATTGGTGGATTATCAGTAGGGGAGAGCTACGAAAAGTTTATTGAATTTCTTTCCTACAGTGCTGAATTATTACCAGATTCAAAACCCGCATATCTAATGGGGATTGGCACACCTGATTATATTCTTGAGGCTGTAGAAAATGGAATAGATCTTTTTGACTGTGTATATGCGACAAGAATAGCCAGAAATGGTACTGTTTTTACAAAAAATGGCCTGGTTGCATTAAAAAAAGCTATACATGCAATGGATGATAATCCTATTGAAAAAGATTGTACCTGCAGGGCTTGTACGCAGTACTCCAGAGGCTATTTAAGACATTTGTTTAAGAGTAATGAAATTCTTGGACCTATGCTTGCTACAGAGCATAATCTTAATTTTCTTTATACCTTTGTAGAAGATATTAGAACTAATATTCTCAAAAATACTTTTAGAGAATTTAAAACTGAGTTTTTAAGTAAATATACTTCAAAAAAATCATAAAATGGATAATCATAAGAATCTGAACAAAAGTTCTATTTCCACTTTTATTGTCATGGGCGCTACTTTTCTATCCAGAATATTAGGATTTTTAAGAACTGCTGTTATTTCATATATTTTTGGTGCTTCAGGTACAGCGGATGTTATAAATTTAACATTTGCTATTCCAAATAACCTTAGGAAGCTAATGGCGGAAGGAGCATTATCTGCTGCTTTTATTCCAGTAATAACAGAAACAATTGAAAAAGATAAAATAAATAAATCAAAACTATCTCAAAAAGTATTTAGTAACCTTTTAGGTTTTCAGTTAATTATTATTTTACCAGTCAGTGTATTGGCAATCATATTTGCAAGAC
>JAQIBN010000290.1 GCA_027859095.1 Spirochaetia bacterium
TGTGAAATGCGCTCGCAGTAATGTTTTTCAAATAAATTTTCAATCTTGCTTTTCAACTTATCCAATAATTTTTTTTGATGATTTCCTATTTGTATAGTATTTATAATCTAAATCTACAAATTTATTTTCGTCATTATTCTTATTCTTTTCGGATTCTGAGGGTTTTGTTTTTGTACTTCCAAAATAGTCATTATCTTCTAAATAATTATCCATTTCCATCCCCTATAAGTTTTGATCTAAGGTCATCTCCAATTGAGTTTTCGAAAAGTATAACCATATTTTTATTATATTCTTCTAAATTTCCAATAATTCTCTCAAAATCTGCCTCTGTTGAGGTGCAGTCATAATCTAATATATATTCCTTCCTACTTATCGGATTTGGGTGCTCACTATTTGCTAAACCATAAGAGAATGTTAGATTGAAGTCTTCTTTTTTATATATTATTTGAGACATAATACGAGAGGTTTCTTCTTTCAAAATTAGCTCACTGTTTAGAATGCTTATAAGATCGCCATTTATATATCCATCCCATTCAAACGGTGAGCCTTCTTCTATTTTAATTTCATTTATATATCTTAAACCCAATCGAATAATTGAGATAGGCTTATAAATATCGTTGAAATTTGTTATAATTATATTTACTCTACTCTTAAACTCTTCGAATCCCTGAAAGTCCATCACTTCCAATATTATAAATTGACTAGAAATTGTCAGTTTCTTGCTATTATTATCATTTTTTAGAACAAATTGATTAAAACTATCTGTTTTCGATGTCGATTTCCCATTTTCAAATTTTGTAGAAACCTGATGACTAGCCTGAACTTCTAATTTAGGAAAGAGAGATCGTATTGATTCTTGGAATTTTGAGTCAAGATTGTCATTAATTGACAAAATTGGTGCAAAATCTACCCTAAATATAACATTTTTAATGAAATTATTCTGATATTTTATACTTTCAGTATCTATTTCTTTCATATACACCTAATATACAACACCTTACAAAATTTAGCACTACTTAATTTTTGTATAGTAATCTAGCCCTTTCAAAATATAACTATTGAGTATACTGAAAATAAGCGAGATAGCTATGGTAAAATGCTGACTTTTTGTTGAATATCCACTTAAATTCCATGATATACAAGAATAATTTCTTGTATATTAGCAGAGTTGCTGCTAAAAAAATGTGCTAATAACAAAAATACTGAATTTTGAATAAATATTGCCTCAATACTAACTGTAATACCGATTATTAGCGGTATAACAGTTAATATCTCTGCAATAATTCCTGGATATTGGAGACTATACGGAAAAAATACCCTGATTTTGAAGCAAAAATGGATTTTCCCCTATATATAATAGTAGAACCAAGTCAACTTGTGAGGGGAAAGTGGATACTGTAAAACCAAAATTGTTAGATCAAATGAAAAATGTTATGAGATCAAAACATTATTCATTTCAAACGGAAAAATCATATCTTCAATGGGCACGGCGTTATATATATTTTCATAACAAACGACATCCTGATGAAATGGGTGCTTTGGATATTCAACGCTTTTTAAGTTTTTTGGCCGTAGAACAGAATGTATCTGCTTCTACTCAAAATCAGGTCAGGTTGCATAGCCGAGCAGCAACGAAGTTGCGACCAGGCCTTTAAATGCTATTGTTTTTCTTTATAAACATGTTCTGAAAAAAGAACTTGGTTCGATCGATGCCATTAGAGCAAGAAAACCAAAACGTTTACCTGTTGTCTTAACAGTAGAAGAAACACTGCTGGTGTTATCCCAATTATCAGGTGTTAAGCAGCTAATGGGAAGATTGCTTTACGGCAGTGGTTTGCGATTGATGGAGTGTCACAGATTAAGAGTAAAAGATATTGATTTTTCTGCAAAACAGATTATGGTATGTAATGGAAAGGGGTTTAAGGATAGGGTAACAGTTCTTGCAGAAAGCGTTATTCCACTTTTAGAAGAACATCTAATTCGTGTTAAGGCTCTTCATAAAGATTTTCTTGGTCGTGGATATGGAGAAGTAGAATTGCCTTATGCACTTGAAAGAAAATATCCGAAGGCAAAATATGAATGGGGGTGGCAATATGTATTCACTGCTAAAAATATTTCAACAGATCCTCGTTCAAAAGTAAGGCGTAGACATCATGTTCATGAAAGCAGTTTACAAAAAGCTGTAAAAGATGCTGTTAGACTTTCTGGAATATCAAAGAATGTAGGGTGTCATACGTTTAGGCATTGTTTTGCAACTCATCTTTTGGAGGCGGGTGTTGATATTCGTACAGTTCAGGAATTACTTGGACACTCAAATGTTGCTACCTGTCCCTACAACAAAAACAAACGGAACCCCCGCAAAGCCAGGTCCCCGGAAACCGGGGAAACGCCCTGTATCTATGCAATCTGAGCAAGTAAATGGATAACTTGCACACAAATATTGCACACTTCATATCCATACTCAAGTATAAGCCAGTATAATTATATGGCATGATTATTGCATCTATTAAGAAAATAATTACAGGAGGCTACATATGATGAGAAAATCTTTACTCATTTTGATTGCAGTTCTGTTGGTACTGCCTTTTGCTGTTTTTGCAACAGCCGAAAAGGAAGTTACTGCAGATAAGGTAGTTGTCTATGCGAGCGTAGACGAGGGAAATGCAAAACTTATTCTCGATGCTTTTACAGCAGATACCGGTATTACAGCATCTTTCGTACATCTATCTTCAGGACCTGCTCTGGCAAGAATTACAGCAGAAGCAAACAATCCTCAGGCTGATGTCTGGATGGGTGCTCCCAGTGAAAACCATGTTCTTGCAAAATCTCAGGGTTTAAGTGTTGCCTATAATTCACCTTCCCTTTCAGAACTTGAGGATGCATTCAAGGATGCAGAAGGTTATTGGCGGTCTTTCTATATGAACCCCATGGCTTTCGCAGTTAATACCGAGGCATTGGCAAAAATTGGTGCGCCTATGCCAACATCCTGGGACGATCTTCTTAAACCTGTTTACAAGGGGCATATCCAAATGCCTACTCCCCAGGCTTCCGGAACAGCATATAATATAGTTAGCAGTCTTGTCGTAGCAAGAGGAGAAGATGCGGCTTTTCAATATATGGCTAAACTTAATCCCAATGTTCAGACATATACATCCTCCGGGACTGGCTCTTCCAAGGGTGTTGCTGTAGGCCAGTGCGCCATAGGTATACAGTTTACCCCTGCTTTCTTCAAGTTTATTGATGAAGGGTATCCTCTAAAAGTAGTTTTTCCAAAAGAGGGCGTTGGCTTTGAAGCACCTGCTGTTTCAATAATTAAAGGCGCAAAGAACATGGAAGCTGCACAGATTCTTGTAGATTGGCTCGTTTCCAAAGAGGGACAGGATGTGCTCTCTGAGGTAAAAACTTTTTTCTATCCAGTCAATGCAAAAGCAACTCTTGCTATGGGTATGCCTCAGTTCTCTGAACTTAAGACCATAGGTGTTGATGTTCAGTGGGCAGGAGACAATAAGAAAAGACTCGTTGAAAGATGGGTTAATGAAGTTCTTCCAGCAAAATAACTAATTCAATTACAAAAGGATAGGAACGCCCCCATAGGGGTGTTCCTGTCAATCTACTTTAAGGATTTCTTATGAGTGATACATGGGGTCGGCGCAGCCTTAGACAGTTAAGACAAATAGCAAATGATCCGTTATTGTTAATCGTAATTCTGGTTATTCTCGCTTCATTGGTACTTTTTATAATTTATCCTCTTTCAAAAGTTATAATAACCAGCTTCCTTCCTGACGGAAAATTTTCCTTTTCTGTTTTTAAGGAGGTTTTTTCATCCTGGTATCTTAGACAAGCCTTCTATAACAGCATCATGATGGGTATTCTCACAGCTGTGGCTGGTGTGGGAGTTGGATTTGTTTTCGCCTTTACCCTGGCAAGAACGGATATCCCATTTAAGAAATTTTTTCACTTAATAGCAATAATTCCCATAATTTCTCCACCCTTTATTGGAGCCTTATCCATAATTATGCTCTTCGGAAATAATGGTTTTATCTCTGACCATCTGCTGCACTTGCAGAATATTAAAATTTACGGATTTAGAGGGCTGCTTTTTGCTCAGGTAGTTACCTTTTTTCCTGTTGCCTATATTACCCTTCGGGGTGTTCTTGATTCCATAAGCCCCACCCTGGAAGATGCAGCTCTTGATTTGGGTGGAACCAGATTTAAGGTATTCAGAAGAGTCACTTTGCCTCTGGCACTCCCGGGGATTGCAAGTGCTATGCTTATTCTTTTTGTAGAAACCCTTGCAGATTTTGGAAATCCCCTGATTCTTGCAGGAAGCCAGTTCCCTATTCTTTCTGTTCAGGCCTACCTTCAGATTACAGGAATGTACGACCTTCCAAAAGGATCAGCTCTTGCTCTAATTCTTCTTGTCCCCTCTATATCAGTTTTTTTCCTTCAAAAATACTGGGTATCTAGAAAAAAATATGTAACCATTACAGGAAAACCCACATCTTCAACCCTGAAATCGGTCAGCCCTATAGCCAAATGGATTTTATTTGCTGTTTGCACGTTTTTTGCCCTCACTATC
The DNA here is from genome assembly GCA_027859095.1 of Spirochaetia bacterium. Taxonomy (GTDB): domain Bacteria; phylum Spirochaetota; class Spirochaetia; order B11-G9; family B11-G9; genus JAJRQE01. Next base: position 4,580 of record JAQIBN010000290.1, read on the forward strand.
ATACTTATTTATGCCGCCATATTGTGGGGAGCATTTGTAAAAGTATGGGGATTTAATAACACATTCACCCTGGATCATTTTAAATATGTATTCAGTGTAGGTTTTGGAGCTGTTAAGGACACTCTGATAATTGCCGGTATTTCTACACCAATTGCAGGTATTTTAGGAATGGTCATAGCCTTTCTGGTTGTACGTAAAGAGTTCCCTCTAAAGCACTTCATGGAAGTATCATCTATGCTCAGTTTTGCTGTTCCAGGAACAGTAATAGGAATTGGATATGTACTGGCCTTTAATTCACACCCTCTTCTGCTTACCGGAACACTGCTGATTCTACTTTTAAACTTTATATTCCGTTATGTTCCTGTTGGAATTCAATCGGGAGTTGCCATTCTTAGACAGGTTGATCCTTCCATCGAGGAAGCGGCAATCGACCTTGGAGCTGATTCGCGTTCAACCTTCAGAAGGGTGACGCTGCCGCTTATGGTACCAGCGTTCTTCTCAGGCCTGATATTTTCATTTGTCCGGGCAATGACAGCCATTAGCGCTGTAATTTTTCTAGTCTCGTCAAACTGGAATCTTATGACAGTACAGATAATGTCCCAGGTGGAATCAGGAAGACTCGGTGCAGCAGCAGCTTTCAGTGTTATTCTTGTACTGATTATTTTGGCAGCTATACTGATTATAAGAGCAATACTAACCCTAAAGTACGGCCGTTTTGGCGGTACAACTTTAAAATTCTAGAGGTAAAACATGAGTCTTAAACTTGTCAACATATCAAAAATATTTAAAGATCCTGATCATGCGAATAAAGAAGTTGTAGCTGTCGAAGATGTAAATCTTGAGATAAATGAGGGAGAAATGGTCAGTTTCCTGGGACCTTCAGGTTGTGGAAAGACAACAACCCTCCGTATAGTTTCAGGATTTGAAAACCCCACTACCGGAGAAGTGTGGCTCGGGGACAAGATGATTAACGACCTCCCTCCTAATAAAAGAGACACTGCAATGGTTTTTCAGAGTTATGCTATTTTCCCCCACCTGTCTGTAGGTCAGAATATTGCTTTCGGACTGGAACTCAAGGGAGTAAAAGCTGATATAGTAAAAAAAGAAGTTGAAGCCATTATGGCGACCATGAACCTTACTGAATTATACAACAGAAGTCCTGATCAGCTTTCCGGCGGACAGCAGCAAAGGGTTGCCCTGGCACGGTCTATTATAAATAAACCTTCAGTGCTTCTTTTCGATGAACCCCTGTCAAATTTGGATGCAAAACTCAGGGATCTGATGCGATTTGAGATTCGCAGGATACAGCAGAGTTTCGGAATAACAAGTATTTACGTTACCCACGATCAGGCAGAGGCAATGACTGTATCAGATAGAATTGTTGTGATGAACGAAGGTCATATAATGCAGGTAGGTACACCCTTCGAGATCTACTCCCATCCTGCAAACAAATTTGTGGCGGATTTTATTGGTCGGGTTAATTTCCTTGATAGTATTGTAGAAGAAAAAAACAAGGATGGGAAATATCTAGTTCATATTGGAAAGAATGTTAAACTGATAAACAGTTCTACCGGAAATTTCACCAAAGGTGACAAGGTGTTAACAGTTATTCGTCCTGAATCCCTGACAGTAAGTATAGGGGAGAAGGACTCTGGATCAGTGTATAACGGGGTAGTGGAGAAAGCGGTATATCTGGGCGCTACTGTCGAATATGACATTATGGTTGATGGCCGGGAAATTATATCAGCTGTTACTCACAATCCTGTTATTGAGGGTGTTTTCAAATCCGGAGACAGGGTAAATATTGATTTTGACCCTGCAGCGGCCCATTTGTTAGGGGAATAGGATCTTTATTAATACAAGTTATTTAGTTCTGTTATAAACCTGTTTATAAACTTCGTTCTTGTTCCTTTTACCAATAGCAATTACCAGAATATAGATATTTTCATCAACAACCTCATATACGAGCCGATATCCACTGGCTCGTAGTTTTATTTTATAATGATTTTTAAAACCCCTGAGTTCATTTCCTGGAACATGAGGATTTATTAGGCACTCTTTTAACTTCTTTTTTAATTGATTTTGTATACTCTTATCAAGCTTTTTCCATTCCTTAAGTGCTGTTGGAAGAAATTTAAGATTATAGTTCATCAATATCCATTTCTACAGCAACTATTTTCTCATTTTGTCTCTCTTTTACAATAATTCCAAGCTGATAGTCTTCCATTTTTTCCATTAGCTCTTCATAAGTTCCAGCAGGAATCAGATATGCAGTTGGTTTGTTATGGTTAAGAATGGCAATAGGCTCTCCATCTGCCTGCTCAATAAGAGCACTGGGATTTTTTTTTAATTCGGATATACTGGCTGAACAGTTTGATAAAACAGATTTCATATCGACCTCTTTTATATATGCCAATTAAGTACTAATATATGGTCATAATTTAGTTCTTTTTATTAGATTAGTCAATTATCCAATCAACTCCCATTCAAATTCACCGCTAAAAATTGTAACCCATAGAAAAATAAATCTGTTGCCGGTCGTCTTCATTCCATCCATAGAATAAAGAGACAGGAGCTAATGGGAAATCTACTATTAACCCTGTAGAAATTCCTTTAACAAAATTATCTGAAAAAAGATCAGGATTATTTATATTGGCAATTGATACACTGGATTGGAAATAGAGTTTTTTAAAAATTTTTATACTATATTCCAACCGACCTATAAGAGCATGCTCACTAAATAATTCTTCCTTATGATATCCTGGAAGATAAAATGGTCCTCCAATTTTAAAATTTTCATAAATAGGTAATTTGTTAAATGAAGTACCTGCAAAAAGATAAGTACTGATTGTTTGATTACTGCTTAAAGGGATATGGAGATCAAGATGCCCTTCTATTTTGGTAGAGCGTTGTATGCTTATATCAACATTTCCTATTGATCCTGCTTCTAAAGAAATATTTACTCCCTTATGTGGAAAATATTGATCATCGGTATTATCAAAATGGATTCTTCCAAATACATTCCAATTATCTATTGTTTCAGCTGATATGGATAACTGTAAATTATCCTCCAGCCAGACTCTCTCACCACGAATTCCGGCCAGTAAGAGTAATTTCATATAGATATGAGCACCAATAGAAAATTGTCCTACCAATCTATTAATATTCAATCTCCCAGTTTCTAAACCTTTATCATCATATACATATGGAGATTCCTGTTCATAATACAGACCATTATTTAATGTAATAGCTGTGGAGAATAATCTATCATTTACAATTTCAAAACCTGCCTTTTTATAAATATCACCATATCTCATTAAAGGCATAAATCGTTCACCCCAGCCAAATAAATTAAAATGGATAATTTGAAAAAAACCGCTAAAACCTTCTTGTTCCTGATAATTAAAACCAAACCCTAAAGTACGAGGGTACTTTTCTATAACATGAATATTTATTCCAACATTATTATTCTCCAGCTTATCCAGTTCCAACCAGACATTTTCAAATAAACCTGTTGAATAAATCTCTTCTATACCCTTAAGTGCAAATTTTGTGCTGTAGATATCATCTTCCTTTAAGGGAAAATAACTATCAACAACTGCCCTTCTGACATTATTCAGTCCTGCAATATTGACATATTCTATATTCGCCAGGTCAAGTTTTGTTCTATCAATTTCATAAATTGAAGATATTCTGTTTCTTTCCTCCAATGGAATCAACTTTTTAATTTCATCCATTTTTGCTCTTGCTGCCTTATAGCCATACTCAATTAAATTATCCAGGTTTGTAAAATCATATGCTTCATGCCCTTTAAGATCCGGTTCAATAAGAATATCAGCAAGTTTAATATTTTCCCGGACAAGTTCATAAAAGGCTATATCCATTGTATGCTGGGCTACTTCCGCAATTGTTCTGGGTTCTTTTTCATAAGAAGGCACTCCAAGCACATCGCAGGCAATAATAATATCCGCACCCATTGCACTAACCACATCTGTTGGAAGATTATTAAGAACTCCTCCATCAATTAATAATCGATTTTCAAAGCGTGTAGGGTAAAAAATCATAGGTATTGCCATACTTGCTCTTAAAGCCTGTGCAAGATCACCTTGCCCAAGAGATACTGCTTCTCCAGTGGAAGTGTCCACTGCAACAGCACGATATGGTATAGATAGATTATCAAAATTTGATCCTCCGGCAAAATTTGCAGCAGAGGTATAATAAAAAAGCTCATTGCTAATACTTTGTCCATTATTAAATCCAGGAGGAATATAAATCTCCCAAAGCTTAAATCTAAGGCGTAGGAGTGGTTCAAGAATACCATACCTGCTTCCAATTAATTTGGCATCATTCCTGGGTTTACTATTAAATATATTTATCCAGTCAATTTCTTCAACTATTCTACACTGCTCGGAACTTGAATAACCCGATGCATAGAGACCTCCAACAATACTACCCATACTTGTACCAGCAATTATATCAATAGGAATACCTTCTTCTTCAAAGGCCTGAATAACACCTATATGTGCAATACCAAGAGCTCCACCTCCACTTAAAGCGAGACCAATTTTCAGTTTTTCTCCAGGTGAATTTTCTTCTAAGGTCTGTGCACTAATATTACCCAGAGATATAAAAATCAGAAAAAAAGAAATTTGTAAAATTAAAATTTTTTCTGGTATATTAGATTTCATTCAAAGGCTCCAAAGATTCAAATACTTTATTGAATTTTAGTATAACACTCAAATACAAAGAGAAATAGAACTTATATTGGCTTTTGAAATATGATAACATCTTTACCAAAATAGAAAGTTTCTGCTTTCCATTTTATAGACAGCCACTCCATTGTTTTTTTAGAGTAAAAACACACATGGGTGAGATCATTTTTATAATGCCAGTTGGAAAAGGCCTCTTTATCCAGTGCAAGCTTGGTCATTATACCAAGCCAGCCTCCAGGTTTAAGGATTGACCATAGAAGATCAAATTCAACAGAAGGAGTATGAAGATGCTCAACTACTTCACTGGCAGTTATAAAATCATATTTGCCAGTAAGAACATTCTTATCCCTTGCATAAAAAGTATCATACAAATTCATAGAGTGTCCTGCTTCTTCAAACATAACAGAGAGGGTTGGCCCAGGACCGCAGCCAAAGTCCAGACCGGAACTTCCAGGGCTTATTCTTATATTAAGCGGATTAAACAACCGGCTTAAAAATTTACGATAACCCATATCATCTGCTGAGTTCTGATGCTTATCATACTCAAGCTTCTCATCTTCTCTGGATAAATATTGGAAAGGAGGTACATGAATAAGATTGCATTGTAAACACCTGTAATAATCACGATGACCATCAGTAAAAAAATAATGGCTGTCCCTTGAGCTTGAACATAAGGGACAGTGAAAAGATGATTTAATAACGGATTCCATCCTGAAGAGCATTTCCAATCTCTTTAAGTTTGTCACTTAGGTTTTTAAACATTTCTACTCCATTTTCTGACTACTTAATATCCTAAACCTCTTTAAGAACCTTCAAAAGAAACTCCCATACAGCAGCAACTGAAGAAACTTTCAACCGCTCATCCGGTGTATGAACATCTTCCATATCTGGACCAAAGGAGATCATTTCCATATTTTCGAGCTTATCACCTATTACTCCGCATTCAAGGCCTGCATGAATAGCACGAACTCCTGGCTCCTTCCCTTCTTCTCTTTTGTAAATTTTCTTAAACAGTTTAAGTATATTACTTTCAGGATTCGGTTCCCATGAAGGGTATCGGCTTTCAAATTGTACATCAGCTCCACCAGCTTCCATAATAGCCTGAACTTTTCCGGCAATTTCATCATTTTCAGACATTACAGAAGACCTCTGGCTGGTTGTTATTTCCAGGTTACCATTTTTTTTAAAAATAGAGGCAAGATTTGTCGATGTTTCCACGAGACCTGGAACCTTCCTACTCATTTTAATAACACCATGGGGTAAAGAATAGAGAATTCCAAGAAGTCTGTTCGAAAAATCCTCAGTAAAAACCTTTTCAGGGATTGAATTTTCTTCAACAACTTTTACACTCATATTTGTTTCAAGATCACCTATCTCATTTTTTAGAATCCTGCTGTATTCAGAAATTGTATCTACTATCACTTCAGGATCTTCAGCAGTAAAAGAGATAAATATCTCACGGGGTATTGCATTGTGTTTTCCACCACCATTTATTTTATGAGTCTGTACTTTGGTTTTAGAACTTATATCACGAAGAATCCTTGCAGCAACCGATATAGCATTACCCCTTTCCTCATGAATTTCTGCTCCCGAATGGCCACCTTTAAAACCTGTTACCTGTAACTCATAGGAATTATGTCCAGATGGTACAGACTCTTCTTCAACGGTCAAATTTCCAATAGTGGTTACACCACCTGCACAGCCAATATAAAATATCCCCTCTTCCTCAGAATCAATATTGAATAGGATAGTTCCATCTACTATTGAAGGATCCAGGTCCAAAGCTCCTGTAAGTGCAGATTCCTCATCTATAGTAAACAAAGCTTCCAGAGGTCCATGCTCAATAGTTTTTGACTCCAGAACAGCCAGTGACATTGCAACAGCAATTCCATTATCAGCTCCAAGAGTTGTGCCATCTGCAGTTACCCAGCCATCTTTTTCCAATAGTTTAATAGGATCAACTGAAAAATCATGATCTGTTCCTGCATTTTTTTCACAAACCATATCAACATGCCCCTGAAGAACAACTCCAGGCAAATTTTCCATTCCCGGGGTTGCTGGCTTTTTTATACAGATATTTTGTATTTTATCCTGCTTATAGGTAAGATTATTTTTTTTGCAGAAAACTTTAAGATAGGCCAGGATCTTCTCCTCTTTAGTTGAACATCTTGGTATTTGTGAAATTTCGTAAAATTGGTTCCATACTACTGATGGTTCCATAGCAATTATTTCATTCTTTGTCATATTAACCTTCTTCAAATAATTTTAGTACAATAATTGTAACATAATTATTCAGTCGATACATCTTTGATAGATCCAGTTTCTTTTTTTTATAAATTTTCTATTGACACTAATTTTATTAAGCTCTATCTTACAAAAAGTTACCGTCTGTTCGGTAACATATAAATAAGGAAGTTATGAATAAGCGGGAACAAAAAACTCAGGCTATAATAGATACAGCTTTTAATGTTTGGAGTAATAGCTTTTTCTACAATACCTCTCTCTCCTCCCTTGCTGATGCATTGGGTATGTCTAAGCCTGCAATATATCGTTATTTTAAAAATAAAGATGCTCTTCTTTTGGCAATGAAAGATGATTTTATTTCTAAATACCAATCTCTTCTTGAAAAATCAAAGCCCATAAAAGAGTCTGGGTTAGAAAATTTTCTTATGGTATACATCGAAGGCCCTGTCAGATTCTTTGCAGAAAACTACCAGTACTATAGATTTTTTGTCCTGCAACTGCTCAATATGAGCCAGGATGTGGAGTTACTGTTTAAGGAGATGAATGGGGAAAAAGAAAATTTTCTGGATCCGGGAATATTGGTGCATTATGGATTTACAGAGACTGAAGCTCAATCTATTTCGGGATTCATCCTGTCTGTAGCCGGATTTCTTCTTAATCAGACCCTTTTCACAAAATCACTTTTTACTAAAAAAGAAATTGATCAGATGCTTAAGGCCATAAGAGTAATTGTGCTTTATGGATTAGCAGGAAAAAAGGATCGAAACACCGGAATTGACTATACAGAGATCGAAAGGATTTCAAGAATCGAAAAAAACGATGTACTGCCCTTTAATAAAATATTTACAGCCGTTGCTGAAGTTATTGCAGATAAGGGCATATGGAATACAACTGTTGATGCTATTGCAGAACATCTGGATATGAGTAAAAGCAGTCTCTATTTCTACTTTGATAACAAAGAACAAATGATAAAAGATGTAATTGGAAGCGAAAGAGATCGATTAAATGAATTGATTGTAGAAAGAATAGTTAAGTTTGAATCCTATGAAGAACAACTTTACTGTATTTTTTATGTAATGAGCTCCTACTTTCTCCTAAAACCATCAATTTTCACAATTATGAACTGGTTAAGATATCAGTTTTTAACCAAATCTACAAAACCTGTAGATCATAAACTGGAAGAATTTTCTGAATATATAAACCTTCTTACAAAAACCAGCAGCTTTAATCCCATTGGGTTTCCTGCTGAATTAATTGCAGAAGGACTCAGCTTTATTCTTATTCATGGATTATGGGAGTGTATAGAAAAAAACAATTCCCGTGAGAACTTGAAATTGCGTATTAGAAATATTCATCAACTTTTACTATATGGACTTAAGGGGAACTTAAAATGAAAAAAATATTATCAGTTTTAGGATTTAGTTTTATTCTAATAACAATAATTTCTGCTGAAACAGTAATACTCGATATTGATAAATCTGTTGAATTAGCACTGGGAAACAACCTGGGACTTAAAAGCAGTAGAATAGATGTTGAAATGAAGAAGAGAACTACAGACCATTCCTGGAACAATTTTATACCGACTGTTCAAGCAAGCGCTAATTTAATGAGATGGAATACTGAACAAATAGCAGGTATTCCAGGCTTTGAAGTAGCTCTTGACAGATGGAATCTTTCAACAGGGTTGGATATTTCCCTTAACCTCAGTTATGCACTTTTTAAGGAAATGGAAGGAACAAAACTGGATTATGAAGCAGGACTAATAACTTATGAAATAGCCCTTAAGCAGCTTGAAAGGGATGTTAGAAAGAACTTTTACAATATTCTGGTATATGAAGAAAACTTATGGCTCATGGAACAGAATATTGAGGCTGCAAACAGCAGATTTGAACAGGCTAAAATTAACTACAAAAACGGTCTGGTTCCTGAATTGACTGTCTTATCAGCCCAGGTTGGTTACGAAAACCTTAAGCCTGCCTTAACAGAAATGAATCTGGGCTATGAAACAATGAAAGACGGTTTTAAAATCCTTCTTGGAATTGATTTGTCAGAAGATATCACCCTGGAAGGTGATATTGTTATCAACCCTGTTTCCCTGGATACAGAAAAACTGACAAATTATTTTTTAGGTGCCAGGCTGGATATACAATCCATGAATAAATCTGTTCAAAGTCTTGAAAATGCAAAATCCACATTAAAACTACAGACAATGACACCTATGCTTATATTAGGTTTAAATTTTGACCCCACATTCCAGGCTGACCCTTGGGAAAATAACTGGTTTGAAAATATGGGAGATAATTGGAGCCAGCAGAGTGGAATGTTTAGAATGACACTGGCTATGTCTCTGGATCCATTTCTTCCATGGTCGAAGACACAAACTGGTATAAAAGACATGGAAGATGGAATTACTCAATTAAAACTTGGTATAACCCAGGCAAGGATAGGGGCTGAAATGGAAATTAAAACCCTTGTAATGAAGCTGAATAAATCCATGGAGCAACTGGAAACTTTAATTTTAAATATTAGTCTTGCTCATGAAGCCTACAGGATGTCCCAGGAGGCTTATGATTCGGGAAGCAGAGAACTTCTTGAAGTAAAAGATGCTGAAAGAGATCTGAATACTGCAAAACTGGAAGTCTTAAAAGAAAAATACAACTATATAACCGGATTGCTTGATCTGGAATATGCCTTAAACGCCTCTTTAGAAGAAATAAAGGAAATATCAAATGAATAAAAAAAGAAGACCCTACACAATTATACTACTTACCATTTTTATCTTAATTTCTGCTTGCAGTAATAAAACTAAAGAAACTTCAGAAGATATTCAGGAAATGGATGAAGAACAGATCACAGTTTTTGCAGTAAGTACAACACTGTCTGTAGAAGGAGAAATTAAAGATTATCTCCAGTTAAATGGTGATGTTACTGCAAAAACTACTGTTGATACCTTTGCAGATACAGCAGGAAAACTTAATAAGTTATTTATAAAAGTTGGTGATACTGTTCGAAAAGATCAGATTATTGCAGAAGTTGATCCTTCCAGACCAGGAATGACCTTTGCTTCAAGCCCGGTGAAAGCATCAATATCCGGTACTGTTACCCAGGTGCCCATACAGATAGGAAGCCAGATAGCTCCCAGTCAGATAATTGCCAAAATCAGTAAAATGGATGAGATGGAAATAATCATCTATGTTCCAGAAAGATTTATTTCAAAAATGAGGACAGGGCTTTCAGCAATTATTAAAACCGCTGCATATCCAGGAGAGATTTTTACCGGAAGCATTCAGGAATTAAGTCCTGTTGTTGATCAGATCTCAAGAACTATGGAAGTGAAAATTCGACTCAATGATATGAGCTCAAAACTCAAAGCAGGTATGTTTGTAGAGGTAAAAATTATTACTGAAGAAAAAAGTGGAATTGTGAAATTACCTGCAGAAGCTCTAATTAATCGTTTTGGAGAATACTATGTTTTCGTTTTAACAGAAGATAATGAATCAAATGAAAGGCATATAGCTGAAAAGAGGCTGGTTACACCAGGTTTAAGAATGGATAATCAGTTGGAGATTCTAAATGGACTCCTTGGTGGTGAAGTAGTGGTAGTCAGGGGGCAAACCTTGATTGAAAATCAATCTATGGTAAAAATTGTCAGCACTGTTGACCCTCTCAGCGTTAGTGACGAAGTACAGTAAGGAGAAGGGAAATGAGTATATCTCAAAGAGTCGTAAACAGACCCACAACAGTATTTATTATATTTGTTCTTCTCATTGGCCTCGGAATATATGCCACTACTGACCTGGCTATTGATCTATATCCCGAAATAGAACCACCCATACTTGTAGTTTTAACAACATATGAGGGTGCAGGGCCACAGGAAATTGAAAAGACCCTCTCAAGACCAATAGAAAGTTCCTTAAGTAATATTAGTAAGGTAGAAAAAATAACCTCAACATCAGCAAAGGGAAGTAGTACTATAATAGTCGAGTTTTCTTTTGGAGCTGATATGTCCGAAGCTTCTTCTGATATAAGAGACAGTCTGGACATGCTTAAACGCTGGCTTCCGGAAGGAGCGGATTCACCCATAATATTTAAGTTCGATCCCGCTATGATCCCAATTCTAGGTTTAACTGTATCTGGTAACCGAACCCCTGAGGAGCTTCGGGAAATTGCAGAAAATATTGTCCAGCCAAGGATAGAACAGGTTGAAGGTGTAGGATTAACCAGTGTAACCGGAGGTAGGGAAAGAGCAATTAGAGTAGAAATACCTCAAAATAGACTGGAAGCCTATGGGTTAACACTGACACAGATTTCCAACATGCTCATGGGTCAGAACTATCAAATTTCTGCAGGAAGTATTTTAGCAGATAATAAGAATTTCCTTGTCTCAACAACCGGGGAATATGAAAGTATAGAAGAAATAAAAAACACTGTAATTAGTTACAAAGGGGGAGTATCATCCCCTATGTCACGGACTCCATCGACGGTTAAAACTATCAGATTAAGAGATATTGCCAATATTTATGACGGATATAAAAATATAGATACTCTTGTTTATATAAACGGAGATCCAGGAGTTCAGCTGATAGTTCAGAAACAGAGTGGAACAAATTCTGTTCAGATTGCAAATAATTTAAGAACAAGACTTGAACGTGTAAATAAAGAACTCCCCTCTGGAATTAGTGTAAGTGAAATATTTAATACAACAGATATCATTGAAAATTCTATTAATCAGGTTGCTTCAACAGCTATGATCGGGGCTATACTGGCTATAATAGTTCTTTTTGTATTCTTAAGAAGCCTTAAGACAACCTTTATTATCGGCCTGACAATTCCGGTTTCTCTTATAATTACACTAATGCTTATGTACTTTGCCGGACTTACCCTGAATATTATGACCCTTGCCGGTCTTGCTCTGGGTGTGGGAATGCTTGTCGATAATTCTATAGTAATCCTTGAAAATATATTCAGATACAGGGAAAAGGGGGCAAAGCTCAGTTCAGCGGCCATCCTGGGTTCTCAGGAAATGATAAATGCAATTACAACATCCACCCTGACAACTATTTGTGTTTTTGCTCCTATAGTAATTTTTAAAGATCAGTTAGACATATATGGAGAACTTTTTTCTGGTCTTTCTTTTACAGTTGTTATTTCTCTTACAGCTTCCCTTATTGTCGCAATAACTCTTATTCCGGTCCTTGCAAGTCATTATTTGCCTATATCCAGTAGGAAGCAAAGACCTCTTAAAGGTGTGTTAAAATGGATTGACGATAGTATGGAATCATTTTTTACCATCCTCGATAACTCATACAAACGAACAATTGAAAGAGTTTTAAAACATAAGATAATCACAATATCAATGGTACTTCTTATATTTATTGGTAGTATGGCCTTAATCCCTGGAGCTGGTTTTGAATTTATGCCTACCCAGATGGAGGAGATGATTTCTGTCACAGTGGAACTGCCCCAGGGAACCCCCCTGGAAGTTACAGAATCAGTTTTACTTCAGTTTGATTCAATAATCCGTGAAGAAATTAATGGGTATGAAGAAATAATTGTTGAAGCAGGTAATAAAAGTTTTATGGGATTTCTTGGTGCAGCAGAAACTCATAAAGGAACGGTCATGGTTAATCTGCCTCCTTTCGAAGAAAGAATTGATAATTCTGATATTGTAAAAGAGAAACTTCGAAGCCATTTTAATGATTTCCCTTCAGCAGTATTCTCCTTTGGTAGTAATATGGGAGGGGGCGGTGGTTTCCAAAGCAGCCCTGTAGACATACTTATTAAGACCGAAGATCTGGAAAATTCAAAACTTGTTGCAGAGAGGATACAGGCATTATTGATTGAAAGGTTTCCGGAAGTAACAGAACCTCTTGTTAATTTAAAAGACGGACTTCCCCAGGTTGAAATAATAATAGACAGGGATATGCTTTATTCCTTTGGTTTAAATATATATTCAGTTGGACAGGAAATTCGGGCCAGTATCGACGGCATTACTGCCTCCCGTTACAGGGATGCTGGTTCAGAATATGATATTCTCCTCATTTTAGATGATGAAGATAGAAATGATCTGCCGGATCTTGATAAAATATTTGTTATGAATTCTACAGGTCAGCGAATCCCACTGGCCAGCTTTGCAAATTATGAAAAAACTACCGGTCCAGTATCTATTATGAGAGAAAATCAGACAAGAACTGTTCATGTAACTGCAGGCATTGTACCCGGAACAAAGCTAAATGATATATCTTTAGATATTGAAAAAATGATTAGAGAAGAAATCCCTGCAGAAGAAGGCCTCTTGATAGAGTTCTCAGGAGATTATGCCAACCTTATGAAATATGGATTTAAACTTGTTATTATAATATTAGTTTCGATCTTTCTTGTTTTTGGAGTCATGGCAAGTCAGTTTGAATCATTTTTAGATCCCTTTATAATTCTTTTTACCATACCCCTTTCTCTTATAGGGGTCGTTATTATTTATATTGCAACAGGTGAGATATTCAATATTCTGACAGCTGTAGGCTTAATTATGCTGGCTGGAATTATTGTAAATAATGGTATTGTCCTGGTAGATTATACCAACCTCCTTCGAAAAAGAGGCCGCACAATTAATGAGGCATGTATAGAAGCTGGCGGAAACAGATTACGACCAATATTAATGACAACCCTTACTACAGTTCTAGGGTTAATTCCTATGGCATTCTTTCCAGGGGAGGCCGCTGCTCTGGTAAATCCAATAGGAAAAACAGTCGTTGGCGGACTTTCATTTGGCGCATTACTGACACTCTTTCTGGTACCTGTTATTTATGCAATTTTTAATGAAGCCGGTGAAAAAAGAGAAAACAGAAGAGAAATAAAGAAACAGAAACGTCGAAAAGCAAGGTTGTTACTTGAATCAGAAGGGGAAAATCTATGAAAAGGCTGGAAATAATTGCAAATCGATCAATTCAGGAAGATATGTTTGATGCCTTTCAAAAAGCAGATATTGTAAAGCATTATACACTTTATCCTATTGTAATGGGAGCAGGGAACTCCGGTCCAAGAATGGGGGATCACATATGGCCTGAAGAGAATTTTTGTCTGATTATTTATTGTGAAAAACCTGAAGCAGAGCAAATAAAACTTGTAATTTCCGAATTAAAAGCTTTTTTTACCAATGAAGGTATAAAGATTTTTGAAATGTTATGAGAAAGCTATTGAGTATTATTAATTTGAGCCTATAATTACAGTATGGGTAAAGCAAAAATTAAACAATCCGGGGCTGATGAGCTTCTAAAAACGATATTTCAATATGTGGTAAAAATTGCAAATGAGCGAGATGTAGATAAACTTCTTGTTAACCTGGCTGATATGGGTAGAGATTTAGTATCTGCAGACAGATGCACAGTCTGGCTTATAGATAGAAAGGCAGAAATAATCTGGAGCAAGGTTGCACATGGGATGGATCGAATAGAAATTCCCATGACTAAAGGAATTGCAGGATATGTTGCCAAAACGGGTGAACATCTTGTAATTAATGATGCATATAACGATGATCGTTTCGACAAACAAGTGGATATTGCTACAGGTTATCATACACGTAACATCCTGGCCCTGCCTGTACAGAATAGTCAGGGTGAAACCATAGGAGTTTATCAGGCTATAAATAAAGTAGCTGGCAATAAAAGATTTACAAAAAAAGATCTGGAACATTTACTTCTTGCTGCCAGTTATACTGGAAACCAACTAGATGCTCTAGCCTTGCAGGAAGAAATTGAACTTACTCAGCGTGAAATTATCCTAACTCTTGCAGAAACAGGAGAAATGAGATCAAAAGAAACAGGAAATCATGTTAAACGAGTAGCAGAATATTCTGCAATATTAGCCAAAGAATATGGTCTTGAACCAGAAGAAATCAGGCTTTTAAAAGATGCCTCTCCTATGCATGATATAGGTAAAATTGCCATTCCGGATTCAATATTACTAAAACCGGGAAGACTTACAGATGAAGAAAGAGCCGAAATGCAATCTCATACTACTCTCGGGTTTGAAATGCTTAACCACTCCGATAGGGAATTATTAAAAACAGCAGCTTTGGTAGCTTTTCAACATCATGAAAAATGGGATGGAACAGGATATCCAAAAGGCTTGAAGGGTGAAGAAATTCATATTTTTGGACGGATTCTAGCTATTGCAGATGTATTTGATGCACTTATATGTAAGAGATGTTATAAGGAGCCATGGCCTGTAGAAAAAATAATTGATATGTTTATTGATTCCAGTGGTAAAGATTTTGAACCAAAGGCCATAGAAGCATTTCTTAAGGTAAAAGATGAAATGATAGATGTTTCTATTCGACTGGATGATACTATTAGTTAATCATCTTTGACCTTTACTCCTACCTGGCCTATAGGATTTTATTAAACATTTTTTACCCGTACCAATTAAATCTGATCTCCCCTCCTTTAACAAAGCCTCTTTAACAAGTTTATAGTTTTCAGGACGGTTATAATGGATCAGAGCCCGCTGCATTGCTTTTTCCTGATGATCTTTAGGAACAGATATAGGACTTCCGGTTATAGGGTGATACCCAGAATAAAACATGGTTGTAGAAAGAGTTCCGGGTGTAGGATAAAAGTCCTGAACCTGATCCGGAATAAAACCATAATCTCTAAGAAATTCTGCCAGTTCTATTGCATGACTAAGCTTCGAACCAGGGTGACTGGAGATAAGATAGGGTATTAAATACTGTTTAAGTCCCTTCTCCTGATTCATTTTTTTATACTTTTTACTAAAATCAATGAAACCATCAATAGTGGGCCGACCCATAGCATCAAGAACCTCACCTGCTACATGTTCAGGCGCAATTTTCAGCTGACCACTAATATGGTGTTCAACAAGTTCTGAAATAAATGTCTGATCATTGTCCTCTAGAAGATAATCATATCTAATGCCAGATCGAATAAATACCTTTTTTATTCCTGAAATTTTCCTAACCTTCCTTAGAAGACTTATATAATCACTATGATCTACTTCCAAAAGAGAACAAGGTTCAGGGAAAAGACATTGTTTTGTTTTACATACACCAGCTGTTAGTTGTTTTGTACAGGAAGGTGTACGAAAATTAGCCGTGGGTCCACCAACATCATGAATATATCCTTTAAAGTCTTTATCTTTTGTTATTTTTTCTGCTTCTTTCATTAAGGATTCATGACTACGGGCTTGTACAGTCCTTCCCTGAAGAAAAGTAAGAGCACAGTAATTACAGCCTCCAAAACAACCTCTACTGCTGGTAAGGCTGTATTTCACCTCACTTAGTGCCGGGATTCCTCCCATATCTTTATAAGAGGGGTGTTCCAGGCGTGTATAGGGAAGATCATAACTATGATCAAGTTCTTCTGTTGTCATTGGTGCTGAAGGTGGGGTTTGTACAACATCCCACTCACCATAGTTTTCAACCAGTTCAGAAGCAATAATAGAATCTGTATTTTCATATTGGAGACGAAAACTTTTCGAATAAAGTTTTTTATCTGCTAAAATTTCTTCAAAAGAAGGAAGGTATATTGAATTAGGATTTATTTCTCCTGATGTTTTTCTTTTAAATACAGTTCCCCTTAAATCAAAAATTTCATTTATCTGCTCACCTAGTTTAAGTCTATGAGCAAGTTTACGAATGGTGCCTTCACCCATTCCATAGATTAGCATATCCGCCTTGGCATCCAGGAGTATAGATTTTCGAACTTTATCAGACCAGTAATCATAATGCCCCAAACGTCTTAGGGAAGCTTCAATCCCTCCCAGGATAATAGGGACGCCCTTATAAGCCTGCTTAATTCGAGAGGTATATACAATACTGGCTCTATCTGGTCTTAAACCGGAAATTCCCCCTGGAGAGTAGGCATCCTTTTTTCTGACTTTCCTGGCAGTGGTATATTTATTTACCATAGAATCCATATTACCTGCTGTTACTAGAAAGGCCAGTTTTGGTTTCCCAAGTCTCATAAAATCATCTGGAGAATCCCATTTGGGCTGGGCAATTATGCCAACTTTATATCCATCAGCTTCCAGTATTCTGGAAATAACTGCTGCACCATAAGAGGGGTGGTCAACATAGGCATCCCCTGTAACAAGTATAAAGTCACAGCTGAGCCAGCCTCTTTTTTTCATATCCTGTTTTGTTATTGGAAGAAACATGATTCAATGATACTGGTAGAGACCTTGCATTGCAACGTCTCTACAATAAAGCGCAAAAAGCTTCTTTTTTTCTTACTTTCCAGATAAATCCATGTTATTGTTTAACCTGATTAAAAAGGGAGCTTCGTTTGGATAATACGAACACTATAGGTTTGAAACCACGTACCATTAAACTTGATATGAAGGCAAAGGGATTCCAAAGAATTCTTGGAGGACCACCACAAACAGTACAGATGAAATCGGGGATGGTATCTCTGGAACCTGGAGAGACTGTTGGTGTTCATAATACCGAAAACAAGGAAGAGCTGATAATAGTTATGGAGGGAGCTGGGGAAATGATCTTCGAAGATTATGATTCTGTCAAACTTTCCTGGGGTAAAAATGCCTACTGCCCTCCTTACACAACTCATAATGTTGCAAACACAGGTAATAAAATTCTTAGATACATCTATGTAGTATCCATATTGGGAGACAATTAAATGAAAACAATAGGGCTCCTTGGAGGCATGATCTGATAATTAACGCACTACAAGCACAGGGCAAGGCGCTGTATGCAAAACCTTATGGGTGGTACTTCCGAGAATTAAACCAGCCAGATCACTTTTACCTCTTGACCCCATAATAATTAGGTTAATACCTTCGATTTCTGCTGTTTCTGATATTACCTTTCCTGCCGGTTCTTCTAAAAGAAGCTCTTTAAAGGGAACATTATTTTCCTTATAGACATCTCTATAAGGTGCCAGAACATCATTTGCATTCTCCAGTATTTTATCAATTGCTTTTTGTAGAAAAGGTTCCCCAATGGCTGTAGGAAATTGTTTATGGCAGTGAATAAGTAAAATTTCACACTCCATACTCTTAGCATAATCAATAGAGTACTGAACAGCATCGAAGGAATAACTGGAATCATCAACAGGAACCATTATTTTTTTTATTTTCATTTTAGCCCTCCTATTTTTAAAGTACTAATAAATGGATACAAAATGGAAAATAAAAAAAGTATACAATTCAAAACTAACCATGCTACAATGCATTTCATTACATCTATTTAGCAAAGGACACATATATTGAGAGCTGAAAGCTACCTTATGGAGAACAAAGAAGAGTGCTTCCGCATGAATATGAAAACAGACTTTGCCAGACTTGAATATCAGGCTACTTGGGCCGGTCTCAAAGAAGGGATGAGAGTTGCAGATATTGGGTGTGGTTCCGGAATAACCAGTTCATTTCTTAAGCAGATAGTCGGTGAATCCGGGCATGTAACAGGTATTGATGGTTCAGACACAAGGATTCTCCATGCCAGAGAGAACTATGGAAAAGAAAAAATTGAATTTGTAAATCTGGATATAAATGATTCTCTAATAGATCTAGGAGATTTTGATTTTATTTGGGTTCGTTTTTTTCTGGAATATCACCGGAAAAATAGTTTTGCTATTGTAAAGGAATTGACGAAATTACTTCAACCAGGCGGTATAATATGTCTTGTAGATCTTGATCATAACTGTCTTAACCATTTTGGCCTTTCCAGGCGACTGGAAAGTGCAATGATAAATATTTCTGATATTATAGAAAAAAATGGAGACTTTGATCCTTATATAGGAAGGAAACTCTATTCTTATTTATATGATCTTGGTTTTAAGAAAATAAATGTTGAGATGAAAGCCCATCACCTGATCTATGGAGAGTTATCTCAAGTTGATAAATATAACTGGTTAAAGAAAATAGATGTTGCCGCCAAAAAATCTGGATATAGATTCGAAGAATATTCTAATGGCTACGAAGGATTTTTGGATGAATTTAAAACTTTTTTTACAGATCCCAGACGATTCACATATACCCCTATTATTTCCTGCCGAGGTATAAAATAAATTTATTATACTGCTAAAGGGGGAGTTCCCAGTTTAACACCATGTTCTTTTTCCAGATAAAGAATAAAAATATTGACTATTTCTTCATCCAGATGATCTCCACTGGCCAATATCAGTTGAGTAACTGCTGAATATATAGACATTGGATTCCTGTAATGCCTTTTCGCTGTCAGAGCTTCAAAATAATCTGCTACTGCAATTATTCTTGCCCCTAAAGGGATTTCTAAACCAACCAGACCATCAGGGTATCCATTCCCATCCATATGTTCATGGTGAGCACCAGCAATAATAGGTATCTTTTGGTAACTCCCCTCAAATGCTATCTTTTCCAGTAACTCCCTTGATTTAACAGCGTGGGTTTGTATCATGAGGTATTCTTCATCTGTTAGGGGACCTTCTTTTTTTAAAACAGAATCGGGTATTCCAATTTTACCATAGTCATGAAAGAGAGCTGCTAAACGCACAACTTCAGTGTATTCAGTACCCAGACCCATGGCATTACATATTTCAACCGAATATTTTGCTACAGTTTCTGAATGACCGGCAGTAAGAGTATCCCTTGCGTCAATACTTGAAGCCAAAACTTCAAATGTTGATTTAAACTGCTTTTCCTTTATTTCAAATAACTCCACTGTCTTGAGACTATTTCCAATAGCTGATGCAATCCCCATAAAAAGGCTTAAATCACTTTGCGTTAAATTCCGTCTTGAATTAACATTATCTGCAACAATTATCCCCATAGATTCACCCTCATATATTATTGGACAACATATAAATGCCTGACTTCCCAAAGATTTCGAAAAAACCAGGCTCTTCGGAGACAAATCTTTTTCCACCCTTTCAATGTCATTCACCAGCAGAGGGATCTGTTCCCTGAATGATTTAACAAAAACACCTTTGGAATTTTCTTTATCAATATGAAACTCAACTTCTTTTAACAGCCTTAGATACTTGTCTATATAGCCAAAACCAGCCCGGTAAATTAATTTTTTTCTAAACTTATCAACCAGAAATATGGCTCCCCTGTCAAAATCAAGTCTTTTTTCAGATATATTAACAACACTTGAAAGTACATCATCAATACTGGTATGCTGACTGATGACCTGTCCTATTTCATAGGAAAGCAGATTATTATTATAGTTGATATTGATTTGATCTATCCATTTTTCAGGTGATCGGTTGGAGGTTTCGAGTGCCGATTTTAATTCTTTCTTATCTATATCAGATACTATGAGATTAAAAATTAAAATCATTATAATTGAGGCCATCAAGCCAACAGAAAGAGGAGGAGCTGCATCAATATTAAAAACTGCCAAAACGCTGGGGGCTATGAAGATCGGGATTAGAAAGTTGCGGATACGTCTAATTCTCTTAGTCGATGACTCTCCCCATGAGATAACATACCTACAGCAATTATTCCCCTGGAACATACATTCAGGGTGCTCAATAACTGCATTGTCTTTTTTTAAGAGTGCAGCTATAGCTTCAAACATACCCATTCTGTTTTGGCACTGATATTCATTTTCAGAATAGCCTTCAATCTGATTAACTATAATCTCAAGAGAGTTTTCAGAAAGAGGTTTTACTTCAAAAGTGGTTGATTTTGTAAGACTCTTTGCTGCTTTACTAACCATTTTATACGAATTCATTAAACCCATGAATCCCAGGAAATAGTACTTAATCTCACCACTCGCTTCAGAGAGAGCCATATACTGACCTGCCTTACGGGCAAGTCTATCATCACCTGTTATTTCTACAAGTTTATTGTAAAATCGATCAACCTGACTCTGGGAAAACCAGTGGCCATGATCCTCCACTTCATATGCAGTCATTCCGGCAAATTTTAACAATTCATAAATATCAATATATGGATAATGAGCAACTATAAACTTTAAATAAGCACCAATTATCCTGCTATTATAGGGATAAAGAGTATCTGCATTTACTAATTTTATATTATTCGGCATTATTTTTTTATAAATCTTAGTAATTTGTTTAGATATTTAAAATAAGCATCAGATTGATCCAGACTGATGATCCACATGTTATACCTTTTTTCGTATTCCATTGTATTCTTATCGGCATAAGTATCTGGAAAAAGTAGAACGTGGCCAAAATTATTATAATGCTTTTTTATAATTTCATTTATACTTAGATCAAGAGTTTCTTTAGGGAGGTTATCTCCTTGTAGTATTAGAACCTTTATACAATTTGACAGTTCTGACATATTCAGTCCCGTGTCTGCTATATCTGCGATTAAAACGGCAACAAGTTCTCCTTCCTTTTTTAATGAATAAAGAATAATCTCCCGTTTAAACTGCAGCTTCTCATATGCTTTTATTACACTGATACTTCCGGAATTATTGGGAAGAATATCCATTGCATTAAGCATGAGACCACCGGAAATCTCCTCGTAGCAACTTTCCAGATTAAGAAGATCCTCATTATTGCTTTCTTCCAGGCTCCATATATCCAGATCGTCAAAAAATTTTTCAGGATTTGCCTCGAACTTCATAAAAGCAAATTTATCAATAGAGCATCCCTTTGGATTGTCTATACTCTCCGCAGTTCCTCCGAAGATTCGATTCGGAAATTTATTTTCAGGTCGGTAATAACACAATAAATAGTCCATATGAAGAGACTCAATTTTATTGGCATTGTAAGCATAGGAGGACATCTGCTCCATCACATAAAGACCAGCACCTTTATTTGTTATATTAGAAGCTGCATGATGGTGCATAAGCCAGGTATTTTCATAAGTTCTTAATATTGATACATGCCCGAGTATTTCACCTTTTTCCTGATATGTGATATGCTGGGCTATATCCGGTGAATTTGTGTACATTTTTTTATATGTAGATTTTATCTCCTCTTTATGATCTTTCATGTGTGAATATTTGGCCGGATATATAAACCCTGATTCAAATAGAAATCGCCATAGGGCATCAGGGTCAAGATCCTTACCCAGATGGATGTTCCCATTATCAGCAAGAAATATGATTGAAAGTAATTGAGTATGATCATATGTGCTCATATCCACAATTGAAAATCCGGTTAGAAAAGTATTCTCATGATCATTCCCACTTATCTCATTCCTGTACAGAACCTGGCATTTACATGTTAACTTCATACCTGTTGAAAAAACTATTTCTAGTAGAGAGATTATCATTCCTGGTAGAAGTAAACTTGTTCTTTCATCTTCTTCAACTGAGAAACCTGCTCCTGAAAGGTCGTAAACAGGCAGATCGACTCTGCTTCCGGTAAAAGGATGAATAAAAACTATATTTGGGGAGGGTACAAGTTTTTGACGCAGACTACGGTATTCTCTGGCCTTGAACCTTTGTATTTGATTATATTTTGGCTTTACAATATATGATACCGCATTTTTCTCCAGACTTGTCCTGGATATCAGACATTCTCCTGAGAATTTAATCTGCTGATTACTTATGAGTGTGACTGTAATAGACGTATCCGGATTAAATGTATTAGCCGTATGCATTATTTTAGATTGAATCTCGATCCTGAAGGAATCCGGTGTAAAGTCAATTAAAAGCCCCCTGTAAAGAACGCCATTCTGAATCAACTGAGCCTGAATGCTTTCTACAGAATGCCTTCTGGTTTTTCTGGAAGGTTTAAGAACATTTTTTTCCGGAAGCTGTACAGTAAATCCTTCATGATCCAGGTTTACATCTTCTGGGTTGACAACTACAGTACTGATACCGTCATCAATATATATTTTTAATAGTCTGTAATTTCTTATTTCTTCCTGAAGATTATCACGATCCGGCCAGAAACATGACAGATCACTCCCCATACATACACCAGGTTTGGTATCAAGAGAAATTGAACGATTATAGTTCTTATGCCTAAAAACTGAAGTTAGCGATCCACCCTGAAAGTTTATATAATTAAGCTTATTGATTAGTTGCTCTAAATCAATAGAATCAGGTTTTTTATATTCAAGAGTCTGAATCTTAGGTTGATCAGTTTTTATATCTGCAATCTCAAGAAGATCGCCCATTTACACCTCTGATTATAATGAGATACTTACATTTATCGGTAATTTTTAATTCTAACTGAGTGGATCTTCAAAAGATTGATTTAATATTTCAATCGAATAGATGCTAACTGACTTTAAGGATGGATTTGGGCTAAGTAAAATTAAACAATAATTAATTGTAAATTCCATCTCTTCAAAGAAGAGGAAATAGTCTAGAATAGCACAATGACAAACATTAACCATTCAAAAACGTCCCTTAGCAGACAAACAACATCCTACTATATGGCTTTTTTCAGCTTTGGTCTTGTTGCAGCAATGCTGGGCCCAGCTTTACCATTCCTGGCAGAGCACGCAGGCGCAACCATAAGTGAAGCAAGTGTACTTTTTATTGCAGGAGCTTTGGGATTTTTTCTTGGTGCTAATATAGCTGGTATTCTATACGATAAAGTTAAAGGCAATCCTGTAGTTGCAATTGCCCTGGCAATAACAGGAACTGCATTCTTTTTTATCCCACTATCAAAATCTATATTACATATATTCCTACTCCTTGTTTTTAATGGGATTGGTGCAGGGATGGTTGTCGTTGGAAGTAATACACTCCTGGTATGGGTACGATCCAATAATCTTGGACCATGGATGAATGGTATGCATCTTCTTAATGGAATAGGAGCTTTTATTTCCCCATTAATAATTACATTTTCAATTACTCAAACAAATGATGTTATTCTTGCATATAGAATTAATGGAATAATATTTTTCCTGGCTGCACTTTTTGTTCTATTTACTCCCAGTCCCAAAATAAGAAAAAAACTATCTACTGATCTTAAATTTACAAAACAAGTAATTATTTCAATTGTACTAACAGCAGTCTCTGCATTGCTCTATGTAGGAACAGAAGTAAGTTTTAGTGGGTGGATTTTTTCTTTTACAAGAGAAGTTCTGGATTCCACAAATAAAACTGCAGGAATTATGACATCTTTCTTTTGGGGCTCTATAACACTTGGTAGAGGAATTTCCATCCCTCTTTCAAAAAAACATACCCCTGAAAAAATTCTTATAATAGATATTCTTGGTTCTATGGCAGGAATCTCATTCATTCTGTTATTTACAGGGTCTGCTGTTACTATTGCAGCCGGGACTATTATATTCGGTACTTCCATGGGTTCATTTTTCCCTAATTTACTTGCATTTACTGAAAAACATATAGGAATAACCGGCAGGGTAAATGGAATTATATTTACAAGTACTGCATTGGGAGGAATGTCACTCCCCTTTCTAAGTGGTCAGCTATTTCAGAGAGTGGGACCACAGATGGTAATGGTAGGATTAATTTTCTACCTGACTTCTAATCTTGTTTTGACTTTAATCAATATAAAAAGACAATCAAACTAAATAATTGTAATCTAGTTAAGTAACTTGATAATTATAGTAAAAATGTATATACTTGGTATATACTATAATAATTGGAGGTAAAAAATGATTCTTACAATTAATAAATGGGGCAACAGCCAGGGAATACGATTACCAAAAGACCTTATGAATAAACTCCACGTAACTGTTGGAACTTCCCTGAATGCAGAATTCCTGGAAGGTAGAGTTATTATTGAACCAGTATCTTCTCCTCTCCAATATGATATTCATGAACTTGTTAAAAATATTCCAAAACGACAAATGCAAAGTGAAGTTGATTGGGGAAAACCAGAAGGCAATGAAATATGGTAAAAGAAGATTTTATACCAGTTAAAGGTGATATAATTAAACTTAGTTTTGATCCTCAATCAGGGCATGAACAGAATGGCTGGCGCCCTGGTCTGGTTATAAGTAATTATACCTTTAATAATGCCACAGGGTTTGCATTGGTTTGCCCTATTACAAATACTAATAGAGACTATCCTTTTCATATTTTATTACCAGAAGGATTTGAGATAACAGGTGTTGTAATGGTAGATCAGGTAAAATCATTAGATTTTATAGAAAGAAATGCCAGATATAGTACGAATGTACCTAAAGGTTTTATGTCAGAAGTAATGGCAATTCATGCTGCAATATTTCAGGATGATTAATACTTTCAGAATTATTTCCACTGTAGCATATGCTCTCAGTCCAATTGATTTAATTCCGGATTTTATTCCAGTAATTGGTTACCTGGATGACCTTATTATCCTTCCTCTCATGATTTCACTGTCTTTAAAGCTGATTCCTTCAGACATAATGGAAGTTTCTGCAACTACAAGGAATTGGAAGACTGTTAATAAATTACTGGAACTTACATCATAAGATATTTAGGAGAAGCAAGACATGGATAGAATTATAAATTTCTTACAAATAAATGAATATATTTATACAGCCGGACAGCCTAAATCTAATCAATTTTCCCTACTGCAATCCTTAAAAATTAAAACTGTAATTAATCTAACCCTTCCCACAACTGAAGGTGCTGTCAAAAATGAAGCAGAGATTATAACTCTCCTGGGAATGACTTATATCCAAATTCCTGTCGATTTCAAGGGCCCTCAAAAATGTGAATTGGAAAGATTTTATAAAGCTATGGAGTTAGCTCTTAATGATCCGGTATTTATTCATTGTATGCTGAATATGAGGGTTTCAGCATTTCTTTATCTTTACAGAGTAAATATTTTAAAAGAATCAAAAAAGACAGCCTGGGAAGATGTGCTTAAAATATGGAAACCTGATCCGGTTTGGAGCCTGTTTATAGAAGAAAATACTTTCAGAACTTAAATTTAAGGATATTTGAACAAAATGGATCAGCTGATCTTGTTACTGAGGAATTATTATTAGAGCAGTTCTGTAAGAATAAATGAAGTCGAAAAGCTAATAAAATGATATATTATACCAAGGAGAATTACACATGATTATACCCGAACAGAAAATATTAACAGATATAGATTCCAGATCATGGGAACACCCAGCTGATAAAGCAGCCCTTTCCACACTAAAGCAAATTCCAGGGTTTGATGAAATTATAAAAGTTGTTTTTGGTCTTACTACTGAAAAATCCATTAAACTTCTCCATTTATCCTCTTCCATACGGACTTCCGCTAATCAATTTCCAGTTCTTCATCAGCAAATAAGAAAAATTGCAGAAATATTTGACTGGAATTATATTCCGGAAGTTTATGTTACCCGAAGCCCCTTTTTTAATGCAGGAGTATATGGCGTAAAGGAACCCTTTATTGTTATAAACAGTCATCTGGTAAACAGTCTAAATGATGATGAATTGATGTGTGTTCTGGCTCATGAAATGGGGCATTTAATAAGCGGACATTCACTATATAAAACACTGCTATGGCTAATGTTAAATGTTTCGTTCACCGCATTACCTGTCTCTGATTTAATAGTTCTGCCAATAATTTCAGCATTAAAGGAATGGGATAGAAAAAGTGAACTCTCAGCAGACAGAGCAGGTTTACTTGCAGTTCAAAAAGAAAATCCAAGTTATTCGGTATTAATGCGCATGGCAGGTGGAGATAATCCATCAGATTTGAACATGAATGACTTTTTCCTTCAGGCAGATGAGTATGAAAACAGCAAAGACTTATTAGATGGAATACACAAGGTTCTTAATACAGTATGGACTTCTCATCCTTTTCCAGTTATCCGCCTAACAGAGCTTAGAAACTGGATTGCTGCTAATGAATATTCAAAAATTATTGGGGGAGATTATAAAAGAAGATCAGATAAAAACAATACAAGTTCTGAAGATATTAAGGGCAGCTTTCAATACTATAAATCTGAAGCTGAAAAAGGGGCTGATCCTCTTCTAAAGATTGCTCAAACCCTAGGTGAAGGTGTTGCAAAAATTGGTGATGATGTTTCAGATGTATTTAAGAAATTTTTCAAATAATATTAACTTAAAGGAAAATAAATACTGTGAATTCAGATAAATGTATAATTTTTGATATGGATGGTGTTCTTATAGATAGTGAACCCCTCCATTTTGATTTTGAAAACAGATTATTCAAGTCTCTGGGAATTACTGTCTCCCAGGAAGTGCATGAAACTTTTGTTGGAACTTCAAGTAAAACCATGTGGGAAATAATCAAAAAAACTCATTCCCTACCCAATACTGTTCCGGAATTAGTTTTAAAAGGGAATTCAGAGTTTCTTGATTATTTGGATAACCAGAAATCACTTGAACTAATTAAGGGAATAATAGAACTTCTACAGAGATTAAAAGTTGCCGGATTTAATCTGATATTAGCCTCCTCATCTCCCCACAAACTTATCAATCATATTTTGAGTAAATGTAATATAGATGAATATTTTCCAATACGAATTAGCGGTGATGATGTTAATAATGGAAAACCGGATCCGGAAATTTTCCTTAAAGCTGCTGAGGTCATAGGAGTTAAACCGGAAAACTGCCTTGTAATAGAAGATTCTACAAACGGTGTTAATGCAGCTGTTAAAGCAGGGATGAAATGTGTTGGGTACAGAAACCCCGGTTCCGGAAACCAGGATCTAAAAACAGCTGATCTGATACTGGGTTCATTTGATAGCTTAACAATTGATTTGATACAGGATATATTTACAACATCTTCTTACAACAATTATATCGTTGAGAATGGTGTCTTCAGCGATAAAATTCGTTTATTCTAACAGCTCTGTTTGATATTTCAGAAAATTACAGCAATAGATTTACTTTTTCAGGCTTTTAGATTATTAAAGTGTCTCCAGACTCCTGGCAATAATAAACAATAAATCCGACAACCTGTTTAAATATCTCTGTCCTGTTGCAAGATATGTATAGCCCCTTTCTCTGATAAGACTGACCATATGGCGTTCTGCTCTGCGACAAACAGCTCTGGCCATACCAAGAAATGCTCCAAGTTCATCGAGATCGCCGACTACATCCATTACTAAATCATCTTTTCTACGACGTTCACCATTGTAAAGACTGGTTTCTCCCATATCCCCACCCTTAGTAGTAACCATTTCAAAAGTAATCTCTCTTCTCTTCATTTAGTATCCTCACCAGTTTTTAATGTTCCATACTTATCAATATTCAAGATAGCGCAGGAATCATTAAAACCTGCCGGAGGTATACCCAACCCCTGTATAGAACAATATAATTATTAACCCCGACGATATTTAATAACTTTCACATCTTCCATAGTAACAAGTCCTTCTGTAACATGTTCATCAATATATGGAAGAATTTTATTAATATTCTCTTCTGTATCTACAATTTCCACTATTACAGGAAGATCATCAGAAAGGGATAATATTTTTGAAGTGTGTAAACGACTGTCTGCTCCAAAACCAAGTATACCATGCAAAGCTGTGGCTCCTGCAAGGTGAAGCTTTCTGGCTTCAAGCACAATCTGCTCATACAAAGGTCTACCTTTTATATGATTATTTTCGCCTAAATAGATCCGTAAGATAACATCCTTCTCTGATATTTTCATGCCAATCTCCTGATTTCAACAGTTTCCTGTAGGGAGGGTTTGGAATACGTCCCTGCACTATTATAACATACTGTGTTCCTGTCTAACGAATTCTTTTTTAAGCTCTTTTATGCTCCCTGGGGCTGAATCAAACGGAAAAGAAAGATCCCTCCCATAACAGCAACAAGAGATAAAAAATTATTCAGTAATATATTTAACCCAGCAATTTTATATTCACCACCCATTAATAGATTTACAGATTCCAGAGAATAGGTTGAAAATGTAGTAAAGGCTCCAAGGAATCCAACTGTTATCATTGATTTATAGTGAACAGGAATAACAACATTATTAAATAATGAAAAAAGAAAACCTATTAGAAATGCGCCAATAGTATTGACAGCTAAAGTACCATAGGGGAATATCCCAAGGGAGAGCATATATACACCTTTTGAAACAAGGTATCTGGCTACTGCCCCAACACTTCCCCCTATGGCTATAAAAACTAATTGATACATTTAAAAATCAATTAGCTCAACATCGAAAATAAGAAAACTATCTGGAGGAATTACACCAGGGTAACCCCTTTTTCCATAACCAAGCTCAGGTGGAATAATAAGAGTCCTTTTTTCACCTTTTTTCATAGTCTGAAGAGCCTCATTCCAACCCTCAATTACCTGTCCAATAGCAAACTCTGCAGGTTCACCTCTTTTAATTGAACTGTCAAACTCCTGCCCATTTAATAGAGTTCCTGCATAATGAACAGTAACCTTAGTTCCTATAGAAGGACTGGAATCTCCCGATCCTTCTGATAGTACAAGATACTGTAAGCCGCTTTTTGTTTTTACAGCACCAGGATATCGGTTTTTTATCTCTGTAAGAACATTTGAAGCTTCTTTCTTTGCTTTTGCAGCTGTTTGAGCACCTGCATTCTCTACCATCTCTTCAAACCCAGCCTTTGTTACTGCAAATGCTTCCGCACCTGCACCCTTACGAAGGATTTTAACAGTATCTATCCTGTCACCCTGTTTTATGGAATTAACAACATCCATATTGCCTACAATTTTTCCAAATACTGTATGTTTATCATTTAACCATGGGGTTTCCACATGGGTTATAAAAAATTGACTCCCATTAGTAGCTGGCCCGCTGTTAGCCATTGAAAGAACCCCAGGGACACCATGGCGCAAAGAAGAGTCAAATTCATCTGGAAAACTGTATCCTGGCCCACCAGTACCTGTTCCCAAAGGACATCCTCCCTGAATCATAAAATCATCTAAAACCCGGTGAAAGTTCAGACCATCGTAAAATGGTTCATCCACTTCCTCTCTGTTTAATGTTCCTTCTATAAGACCAACAAAATTTGAAACAGTCATAGGTGTTTTTTCATATTCAAGATTTAAGACCATCTCCCCTTTACTAGTAGTAATCACTGCATATAATCCATCAGAAAGTTCTGATATATCCATAATTTCCTCCAAATATCATATTTTATCAAAGAAAAAAACCTAACATAGGTATTAAAAAAAAACAATAGAACAGGTACAATACACCAGGGCAAACGCATCTAAATCCCCAGAACTTTTCCAAGATAGTCATTGTCCCATCCAGCTCTAAGTCTTTTCCCTCTGACACTGAGTTTCTTTTGTGAAGATTCTTTTTTCAACATGTTTAAAGCTAATCTCCGGAGAGCAGCCAGATTCTCAGCAGCATTACCAGTTCTTGCCCGACTATTATCTTCCTTGAATGTTACATCTAAAGTCCAATGAAGTGGATTTTCTACACCCCAATGTCCCCTGCATGCTTTTGCAAAAAGTTCTGCATCACAATCCATGCTTACAAGAAAATAGCGTCGCTCACAAGAATATTCATTTCCTATTTCCCGAACAGATTCAACCATAGCAATACTGGTAAGCCCTTTCCATTTATTTTTATCTTCAAACCAACCAAGATCATTGCTTATCCAGTAACGACGAGTTTCAACACGACCATGGTCATTATCCACAGTTTTTAAAAAATCTATTTGATCAGAAGATGTAGATTGTTCCATGTATTTCTCCGGGACAATCATATCAAAGTACTCCTGTATTTCTTTATGTGCTATCCCCTGGTTCCCCTTCAAAGCAAGAACATAGTCAGAATCTGAATCTATAATCTCTTTCGCTATTTTTTTCTGACATCCCATTGCATCTATAGTGACAATACACCCTTCTAAATCAAGAAGATTTAGCAATTCAGGAATTGCAGTTATTTCATTGCTTTTATCTTCTACTTTCACCTGCCCAAGAGTTAATCCATTTTCTGTAGCCCAGGCACTGACAATATATGTCATTGGGGCATCCTTATTGCCGGCACGGCGTAATGCCTTTCCATCCATAGCAATTATTTCTTTACTGAACTGTGACCGAAGTGTATCTGTCCATGCAATAAAGCATTCAATAAATGCCTTTGGATCAATAGCACTGAATACTCGGTTAAATGTATCATGAGAAGGGACACCATTTGGAAGTTCAAGAAATCTGCTAAACCATTCATATTTTGCTTTCCCAAAAGTTTCCATATCATTAAAACCCTCTCCTCCGCTTATTAAACAGCACACACCAATTGTTAAAATATCTATTAGATGATGCTCTTTTGTTCTACTTACCCGTGGATCAGGAACATCCTTAAGATAATCAATAAGCCCTGAATCTTTCTTTTTCTTCATATTCCCCTCCCATACTCTTTACATATGATATAGTATTCTATATCATATGTATATGGTAACGAATATAAAAGCAAAGAAATTATTAACTCAAATATCTGAAATCACAAATATGGAAAGAGGAAAGATTTGCAGGATGAAAGGGAGGAAGGGGTTTAATCACCAAACCTGGCAAAAAGGACGTAATATTGTAAAATATATTCACAGTGAAGATGTCGAGGACATGGAGCAAGCTATTAAAGAGTACAATCGCTTTATGGTTCTTATCCAAAAATACGCAGATGAAATAATAAAGCAGTCACGAAAAGAAAGAGAAAAAAAGTCAGAAAAAAGAAAATTGAGTAAAGAATAAATATCAGACTAATTTAGATGCGTCTGCCCTGTACAATACACAAAACATATAGAGTTAATGGCAATATTTTACTTATTTGATATAGTTAATTTATTCATCAACTAAAAGGTCATAGATTCGTTCAAGATCATCCAAAGAATAGTAATCGATTTCTATTTTACCCTTTTTCAAACCACCCCTAACACTAACCTTGGTACCAAGTACATCCAGAAATTTCTGTTCAATTCTTCTAATTTCGGGGTCCTTTACGGGTTCTGCCTTTTTAGTAGCAGGTGGGGCCTTTCTAATACCATTGTTAAGATCATTTGCATGTTTCTCTGATTCTCTTACAGAAAAACCATTCGCCAAAATCCTGGAAAAAAGGATTCTCATATCTGAAGGATTAAGAACAGATAAAACAGTCCTTGCATGTCCTGCAGAGATTTCACCCATAATGAGAGACTCCTGAATATCTTCGGGTAGTTTAAGAAGCCGTAAGCTATTCGCAATTGTAGATCTTTTTTTACCTACTTTTTGTGCAACTGCTTCCTGACTAAGATCAAGATTATTCATCATTGATAAATATGCTTTTGCCTCTTCAATTGAGTTTAGATCCTCTCTCTGAATATTTTCTATAATAGCAATCTCTAATTTTTGTTCCCGGGTATATTGTCTTACAAGCCCTGGAATTGTATCCAGACCAGCTAGACGGGAAGCTCTAAATCGCCTTTCCCCTGCAATAATTATATATCTGTCACCACTCTTTTCCAGAATTATGGGCTGAATTACACCCTGTTCCTTAATTGAATCTGCAAGCTCTTCAAGAGCCTCCTCATCAAAGGTTTTTCGCGGCTGATCAGGATTAGGAATAATAAGTTTAATCTGGATTTCATTGAGCCCTTCATCGAATGATGATTCAAACTCATTGTCATACTGTTGAATAAGGGAATCAAGCCCTTTCCCTAAAGCTCTTTTAGGCACGATCCAATACCTCCAAAGCAAGTTTTTTGTAACTCTTTGCACCAATACAAGTCATATCATACTGATTTATAGGTACTGAGTGAGAAGGAGCCTCAGATAATTTTACATTTCTGGGTATGACAGTTTTAAAAACTTTTTCCTTAAAATACCCTGTAACTTCCTGAACAACCTCATTTGCTAAACGGGTTCTTGAATCATACATAGTAAAAATTATACCACCAAGTTTTAAAGAGGGATTTGCACCTTTTTGAACCTGCTTTACAGTTGTGAGAAGCATACTCAAACCTTCCAACGCAAAGTATTCACATTGCATTGGTATATATACCTGTTCTGCTGCTGTAAGACCGTTTAGGGTTAACAGGCCAAGAGAAGGTGGACAATCAATTAATACATAATCCCAGCTATCTATTACTTCTAAAACTGAATTTTTAAGAAAAAATTCTCTTCTATCAGCATCTATTAGCTCAATATTTGCACCTGCAAGATTTACATTAGATGAGACAACACTTAAATTTCGAACCGTTGTCTCCTGAATAGCCTCTTTCATAGCTACCTTGCCTGTTATAACCTCATAAATACCAGGTTTTTCTTTATCTGATCCTACACTACTTGACATATTACCCTGAGGATCAAAATCGATTAATAGAACCTTCTTGCCCTCTTCTGCAATAAAAGCTCCTAGGTTAACAGCGGTAGTAGTCTTTCCTACTCCACCTTTTTGATTAGCAAATACAATTATTTTCCCATCCATGAAGGAGAGTATATATTAGATAGTAACTTTTCTGGAACCCCAAAGCAGTAAATAAAGGAGAAAGGAAACCGGAGGATGGAGACAGGAAGAAATTATAAGCTTTACAATCAAATAATTTCCGACTACTATCTCTTCCGGCCTCCCGTCTCCGTACTCCAGTATCCCCATTACCTCTTGACCATACCCGACTATTTTAGTACTTTTCCTGAGGAACAATTATAATAAGCAAAGGATATACATATGATAGATAAAATTAAGCAAGCCCTTGATGATATTAGACCATCTCTACAAGCGGATGGCGGTGATATTGAATTTGTTAACTTTTCTGATGATGGAATTGTAGAAGTAAGACTTACAGGGGCATGTTTTGGTTGTCCCATGTCACAAATAACACTAAAACAAGGTGTAGAAAAATATCTAAAAGATACCTTACCAGAAGTTAAAGCAGTCGAAGCTGTATAAATAGCTTATAACTACCAAAAAAACACTCAAACAGGAGGGTTTTTGAAACTTAATTTAAACATTATTAATACAAAAAGTTTAAACCAAAGCATATTAAAAAAAATTGTAACTATTCAGGTACTTTCTAGATCTTAAGAAGGAGCGGAAGGAATAAATGGATCACCTTTAATAGCAGACGTAATAGAATCAAGAATATTCCAGTTCTGTTTTCTTGCAGTTGACAGATAACTTCTAATCCTGGCAAAATGTTCAGCTCCGTGGATCGTACGAAAACATCCGGATATCTTAAGACGAACCTTAATCATACGAATATCTTGCTCAGCAAGATTATTAGTAAAAGGAACATCGATATCATGAAAAAATGCAAGTACCGAAGATTCAAAGTCACCAAGACGTGTTAGAAGATTTTGTGATTTTGTTTTTGCCGGTCTTCCTCTTTTCTTTTTTTGAGGTCTCTCAGGTAAAGGATTAGCCGTCCACCCTTCATCCAATATTTCCTGATATTTCCTGAGCCAGGGTTTTTTCTGTCCAAGGGTTAGCTGGATTTCTGAGGCATTGATAAAATCGTTCATCTCCAAAAGAAGGATAAACATTTTTTCTGCCCAGACTTGTTTTTGTTGTTCGAATAAAAAGGTCAACTCACGCAGGAGATGGGCATTACAAAGTCCATGTTCACAAGTATATTTTAAATATGGTTTCCAAAAATCATGCATAAGACGACCATAAAAATTAGGAAGAATGTTAAAAAAATCCATAGCCTCTTTTCCCCGTTTTTTATGGACGCCATAGAAGGTTAATAGTCTGGTACTGGCACTATGTAGCCAATGAAGTTTTTCTCCCACACGAACACCACTTTCATCAGAGTGAACTATATTGCTATCGGCCAAAGAACTGACAAGAGCTTCTTCAAAGTAATCAAGATTGTCATAAAGACGTTTGGATGCATCAAGTATTGTTGCAACACTGACGGAAGCCCCGTAAAGGTCGGCCATCATCTGTTTTATCCGATCTACAGGGATTAACTGTTGGTTTTGCATGTATGCAGCCAGTGACCTAAATCTTGAACCATATTGTACAGGAGAATTAACATCGGGAGGGAATGGAGCTTTGATAAGTTTGCCGCAATCCGGACATATTTTTATTTCACCCTGATATTCGTACACTTCCAGTTTTGGTTCGGGCACCTCAAATACCTGTCGGCAGTCATGATCTACAGCCGCTACCTCTGAGATGTCAGCGCTACAGGAGCATGTTGTTACAGGAATAGGAATAACATAATCAGGGTTTTCTACCTTTTCTAAAGTATGCCCTTTGTGTCCCTTCTGTCCTCCCTGTTTTTTGCCTGATCGCTTGCGAAGGCTTTTGGGTTTAGGACCCGATTTCTTTAATCCATCAGAAGATGGAGGTTTGCTGCTGTTCCGGCTGTTCTTGTTTATTTGTTCTTCCAGTTTGGCGACACGTTGTGTTAGGATTTGCACCTGTTCCTGAAGAATCATAATAATATCAACAAGAGTTTCAGGATTAGTTTTGGCAATAACAAGTAATTCTTCGCGTTTAAACATTTTCATTTATATTGTCCTGCATAAAACTTGTTTGAAGTTTTTTGTTAGAGGGTACAGGAGGATATCCTTTACTGGCACAGATAAATTTGTATATCTATCTTGCCTGGATCTTCCTTTCGTTTGCCCTACACATAGCCAGTTAGCAGCTTTGTAGCAGGTTCCTTTAAATTGGTCACGCTCCACAAAGGTTTCTACCATGTGGATTTTATGAGCATATTTATTCATCCAGCCTTGCTGAATACGTCGCATGATATAACCCAAAATATGGCTGGCAAGATGGGGTACATGTACATGGGGAAGAATCAAAAATCTTGTATTGTTTGTGATATAATTGATATTTGATTTTTGTGTTTCACCATCCCATCCAATATAGAAATCTCTTGGTGCTGTTTTCCATGCGGCAGAACCGAAAAGAAGACAGGCAATATCTCTACCTGAACGATCACGGATTAGATACTTGATATTTTCACCTACTGTTTTATTGAATCCAAGGTAATGTAGACGATTCAGATAATATCCTACGCAGTTATCTTCATATGAATTTGGTTCAGGAATATGGATAGATAACGGAGTAAATTCCTTTAGAGAACCTTCAATTTGTTTTTGTTCAGGAACGTTAAATCCTTCTGGAAAAGGTGGCCGTGGTTTACGTCTCAAAGAAACACGAATCGGCGGTAAGGTTAGAAGGTTACGCTCCTCGAGCTTATCGATCATGCTTCTGGCAGCAAAGGTTTTTAGTTGCCCTGAATTAGTACTCCATCCCCACTTACTGCAAATATGTTTTGTTATTTTATGTCTGCTCCAATTTGGATTATCCTGAATGATACCTTGTAACCAATAAAGATCTGATTGCTGAATCAATCGTCCCTGACATGTAATTGCGTCGTTCATGTCAGTAAGATTATCAGAATAAAATAGGTTAGTCCAGTTTAAACAGTCAATTTATTCAAAATAGACCTGAATAGTTACAAAAAATTATTGTATTATAAAGATAATGTAGTAATATTATTAATAGCTTACCGTAGATAGGTTATAATATTTTTATATATTAAACTTATTAATGCTAATGAGAGTTCATGCCGTTAATTAGTAAGGAAGCATATAAACTAACAAAAGAAAGGCAAATGCAAGATAAAAAACTAAGTTCGAAAGATTATAAAGAAATTCTTTTTTCTATACCAAAAACAGAAATTCATTTACATCTGGAAGGAATGGCAAGTGTAGATACTATTTGGTCATTGATTCAGAAACACAAACTTGAAATACCTGGAATTAGTAATCGAGACGATATTATAAAACGCTTTCAGGTAAAGAATCTAAATGACTTTATTGATCTTTTTTTAAATATAATTCAAAACTGTTACAGAGAAGAAATAGACTTAACACTTCAGATTAAAGATGCCAGAGAATATCTAAAACGGAATAATATTATTTATTCAGAAATATTTTTTGCACCTTCAAAATTCTTAATGAATGGGTTCTCTTTTGATGTAATGATAGAATATCTTGATCAGGGTGCTAAAACAATTAAAAAAGAAGATGGAATTGATATTAAGTTTCTTATAGATGTTTCCAGAAGTTTTGGTCCTGAAAATGCTGTAAATAATTTAAACCTTATATTAAAACATAAAAAACCTTCTATTATTGGAATAGGACTTGGTGGGGCAGAAAGTAAGGGACCTGCAGCAGATTATAAAGAAGTTTTTGAAATAGCAAGAAATGCTGGTCTTAAGGTTGTAGCTCATGCAGGTGAAGATGTTGGCCCTGAATCGATCTGGTCCAGTATAAATGATCTTAAAGTTTCCAGAATAGGCCATGGTATAAGTGCTATACAGGATGAAAAGCTCATGGATTATCTGCGAGAATCTCAATTACCTCTTGAAATATGTCCAATGAGCAATATATTTACTAAAAAATATGTATCATCCTATAAAGACCATCCAATAAGAAAATTCTATGATTATGGAATGTATGTTACTGTTAATACTGATGATCCAACTATTTTTGGAATGGAATTGATTGATGAATATTTTAATCTCCTGGATAATAATATATTTTCATTAACCGAAATTTTTGATCTTATGAAGAAAAACGTTTATGCAACTTTTCTAACAACACCAGAAAAGGATGCAATGTGGGGAAAAATGGAAAAGGTTATTAGAAAATACAGATAATGTTTCACGTGAAACATTTATTTTAATTCATACTGTAAACGGTTAATCCAAACCATAACAAAAATATCATTCCAATACCATTGATCACACCGTAGGGACAGGTCGCGACCTGTCCTTACACAAAAACACAGATATTTTTATACAAATCATTTTATTTATATCTGTAATACAAATGTTACCCTGTCCTGACACATAAACACATTTTCTTTTTATTTAAACATGAATATCCATGCAATACAGATGTTATCCCGTAGAGCCCCATTTGGGCGTCTTTACAATGTATTTATACAAAACAAGGGATGCCCACGAGGGGCATCCCTACAAGATACAAATATAATAAATGTTTCACGTGAAACATTTGTTAAATTAAACTACAGATGCTACTAATCAAGAACCTCTTCGTCTTCCTCTTCTTTATCGTTGATTGCCTTTGCTACACTTACTACAACATCAGGTCTCTTTAGGTTAACTACTGTAATTCCCTGGGTATTTTTACCCTGAATTGATATTTGGCATACATTGATTTTTATTGTATTCCCCTGGGAAGTTATACAAACAAGATCATCAAATTCACTTACAGACTGAACACCAATAATTTCACCAGTTCTTTCATCAGTTTTATAGATGTTCTGTCCACCAGTACCTCTTCCATGAGGTGTAAACTTATCGTATTCAACTCTTTTTCCAAATCCATTTTCTGTTAGGACTAGAATCTTATTATCATCCATTAACCGAAGTATACCCGCAAGCTCGTCATTATTCTTAAGCATTATCCCTCTTACACCCCGGGTAGCTCTTCCCATGGACCTTACACGTTCCTCATTAAACCTAAGAGCACTACCAGCTCTTGTAATAATAATTACCTCTTCATTTCCAGAAGTAAGAAGCGAAGCGACTAATCTATCCCCTTCATCAAGTTTTAAAGCAATAATCCCTTTAGTCCGGGCATTTCTAAAATCAAATGTTTTTACCCTTTTAACTACACCCCTGCTTGTAGCCATAAATATATAATTATCTTCTGAAAAAGCTTCAAGAGATACTACAGAACTAATCTCTTCATCTGCAGATATCTCAAGTAAGGCTTTTAACTGAGTTCCTCTTGCAGCTCGGGAAGCTTCAGGTATTTCATGAACCTTTATCCAATAAGCTTTCCCCTCACTGGTAACAAACAAAATATAGTCATGAGTAGAGGCAATAAATACATGTTCAAGAAAATCTTCATTTTTAAGCTTGGCAGTAGATGAACCTCTGCCTCCACGGCCTTGACTTTTATAGGTAGAAACAGCTATTCGCTTAATAAAGCCCTTATTTGAAATAAGAACTGCCATGTCCTCTTTTTCAATAAGATCCTCAATATTAAGCTGTTCAACTTCATCAACAATAATTTCTGTTCTTCTTTCGTCCCCATATTTTTCTTTTAGTTCTAATGTTTCTTCCTTAATTAAGGCCAATATCTTTTTTTCATCAGATAAAAGATCTTCTAAATAAACGATCAGACCCAAAATTTCCTTTAACTCATCTAATATTTTTTGTGTTTCAAGGCTGGTAAGATTCTGTAGCCTCATATCCAAAATAGCCTGAGTTTGTACTTCAGAAAATTTAAATCTTTCCATTAAATTTTCTCTGGCAATTGAAACATTACCTGATTCTTTAATTATCTTTATTACTTCATCTATATTATCAAGGGCTATTTTTAAACCTTCAAGTATATGTGCCCGTTCTTTTGCTTTTGTAAGATCATATTTAGTTCTCCTAGTAACTACATCAACTCTGTGAAGAACAAAATAATGGATCATTTGTTTTAAATTTAGAAGCTCTGGTTTTCCATCTACTAATGCAAGATTATTAACATTAAAATTTTGCTGCATAGCTGTATGAGAAAAAAGTCTGTTTAAAATAACTCTTGCTATTGCACCGCGTTTTAATTCAATAACTATGCGCATACCATTTCTGTCAGACTCATCCCTTAAATCAGAAATTCCTTCAACTTTACGATCTTTAACAAGATCAGCTATCCTTATAACCAAATTGGCTTTATTTACCTGATAAGGAAGTTCTTTAACTATTATTACATCCTTACCTGTTTTTGTGGTCTCAAGCACAACTCTGGCTCTTACAGCTATTTTGCCTCTTCCCGTTTCGAAGGCATCTTTTATACCCTGTCTTCCGTAAATAATACCTGATGTAGGAAAATCCGGTCCTTTAACGAAGTTCATAAGTTCAGAAATTGTAATATCATTATTATCAATATAAGCTTCAATTGCATCAACTATTTCGGACAAATTATGGGGAGGTATGTTAGTCGCCATTCCAACAGCAATTCCACTACCACCATTTATTAGAAGAAAAGGAACAGCTCCAGGAAGAACAGAAGGTTCTTTCATAGAATCATCATAATTTGGAATAAAATCTACAGTATCTTTTTTTATATCTTTTAACAGCTCATCAGCTATTTTAGCCATTTTAGATTCAGTGTACCTCATGGCTGCAGGAGGATCACCGTCTACAGAACCAAAGTTACCCTGTGGTCTTATTACCGGATACCTCATGGAAAAATCCTGTGCAAGACGAACAAGAGCATCATATATAGATTGATCACCATGTGGATGATACTTACCAAGAACATCCCCAACAATTCTACCACATTTTTTGAAGGTTTTATCTGAACGCAGACCCATCTCATTCATGGCATAAAGAATTCGCCTATGAACAGGTTTTAAACCATCCCGGACATCAGGAAGTGCACGGCTAACAATTACTGACATTGCATAGTTAAGATAAGATTCCTTTATTTCATCCTCAATAGGTACAGGGATTATTTTTCCAACATTATTTTCCACGAAATTCTCCTGATATATATAAAGAGTAGTAGAGACGCCCTAGAGGGTGTCCCTACGTGTATTGAAAATTTAATTTTGTCTTTAAACGTCTAAATTTGAAACAAGAAGAGCATTATCTTCTATGAACTTTCTCCTGGGTTCGACTGGTTCACCCATTAGAGTGGAAAACATTATATCTGCTTCAACCAAATCTTCGAGTTTTACCTGTCTCATCAACCTGCTTTCCGGATTCATAGTTGTTTCCCATAATTGATCAGGATTCATCTCACCTAGCCCCTTATAACGCTGCAGACCCAATTTTGATTCATCCTCTTCAGGATATTTACTAAAAATCTTGTCTCTATCATTATCATCGTATGCATAATATGCTTTTTTTCCTCTTGTAATTTTATATAGAGGCGGCATGGCTATATAAACGTGACCTTCCTTAACCAGTTCAGGCATATACCTAAAAAAGAAAGTTAACAGAAGAACTCTAATATGTGATCCATCAACATCTGCATCTGCCATAATTATTACTTTATTATAACGTAGTTTCGTCAGATCAAACTCTCTTCCGGCATTTGTACCGAGAGTTGTAATTATTGGCGTAAGCTTCTCATTTGAAAGAACCCTGTCCTCTCTGGTTTTCTCAACATTGAGCATTTTACCCCAAAGAGGAAGAATGGCCTGAAATTTTCTGTCCCGTCCCATTTTAGCACTGCCTCCAGCACTATCTCCCTCCACTATGTATACTTCACTAAGGGCTGGATCCTTCTCACTGCAATCTGCCAGTTTCCCTGGTAAACCACTTCCTTCAAGAAAACTTTTTCTCCGGGTAAGATCTCTTGCCTTTCTTGCTGCCATCCTGGCCCGGGCTGCGTTAACAGTTTTGTCCAGTAATTTTTCGATAACAGCCGGATTTTCTTCGAAGTAATTTGTAAGATGTTCGTTTACAAGCGATTCTACAAGACCCTTAACCTCAGAGTTACCTAACTTACCCTTGGTTTGCCCCTCAAACTGAGGATTCTGCAGCTTAATGGAAATAACTGCTGTAAGACCCTCTCTAACATCATCACCCGAAAGAGGATTATCCATTTTTTTTACCAATTTTGATTTCTTAAAAAAATCATTCATTGTTCTAGTGAGAGCAGACTTAAAACCCACAAGATGAGTACCACCATCTCTGGTATTTATATTATTTACAAAAGAAAAAATGCTTTCTGAATAACCCTCATTATATTCAAGAGCAATCTCAAGTTCAGAATCATCTTTAAATGCTTCAAAATAAATTGGTTCATTATGAATAGGATTTTTCTTCTCACTTAAAAAACTTACAAAAGATTTTACACCACCCTCAAAACTAAAGATTTTCTCTTTCTTTTGGGGAAGTCTATCATCTTCAAAAATTATTTTAATTCCCTTATTTAAAAAGGCAAGCTCCCTCAATCTGTTAGAAAGGATATCAAAACTAAATTGTGTATCATCAAAAATTGTAT
Organism: Spirochaetia bacterium; assembly: GCA_027859095.1. GTDB lineage: Bacteria > Spirochaetota > Spirochaetia > B11-G9 > B11-G9 > JAJRQE01. The sequence goes on from JAQIBN010000290.1 coordinate 46,262, forward strand.
CATCCGCTTTGAAACGTATAATTGTGCCAGTTATACTGGTTTCGCCCTTAATAATTACATCACCCTGAGGTATTCCAATATGGTATTCCTGAATATATATAACACCCTCTCTGTGAACTTCTGCAGTACACCAGGAGGAAAGGGCATTCACTACTGAAACACCAACACCATGAAGTCCACCAGAAACCTTATAACTGCCTTTATCAAATTTCCCGCCAGCATGAAGCTTAGTCATTACAATTTCAAGGGCACTAATTTTTTCAACGGGATGTTCCTCTACAGGAATTCCTCTTCCATTATCTATTACCCTTATTATATTGCCCTTTTCGATAGTAACAGTTATCTCGCTACAGTAACCTGCAAGAGATTCATCAATACTATTGTCTACTATTTCATACACTAAATGATGTAAACCGTCAGGTCCCGTTGAACCAATATACATTCCAGGGCGCAGTCGAACAGCATCCAGCCCTTTCAGAACTTGAATTTGTTCTGCTGAGTAATTATCTTCCATAAATTTTCAACCTATTTTTAGATAGCTATTTGCGCCGTTTTAATTTTAGTAATTTATTGTGTTTCATTGCTTAAATTATATTATAAAAGCAATATAGCAAAAAACTGCAAATTATAACTAAACTGTAAATTTCTCTTCTGAGAATAAATTACTATATATGTTTAACGATAAAAAGTAAAGACAAGGAGGTATCTTCAGGAGGCTTTTCAATATTCCTTTGACGCAGGAAAATAATTATATAATATACAGAATTGAGTGATTTAATCTTGTTAATTTATAATCACTATATTAGAATAATCCCATTGCCTAATAGATTGTTGATAGCCTGTGGATAATTCATCAGATAGCTGTAATTTCTTTCTTAAGGTATTTGTTTTGTATTCTGATAACAGTAATTATTTGTATTTTTTAGATAAATACTTATGCTGTATAGTTTTACATTCTTTATTTCTAACAGTTAAACATTTTGGAGGTTTTTCTCCAATTTTATTTTGTTAGAACGTGTTTTATAAAATTGTTAGTAACTTGTGGGTAATAAATGAATAAAAGTATTTGGGATTATAGCATTTTCTGGAAAGAAACTCTTAATCAGCTAAGATCTGAGCTATCTGAGCAGGAATTTCTTATGTGGTTTAATAACATCAGTTATGATAACTCTACAGAGAACAAAATTATACTTTCTGTTCCATCATCCTTCTACAGGGATCAGGTTAAAGAACGCTATCTTTCAAGTGTTGAGAATATACTTCATAATCTTTCGGGATCAAAAATTGAAATTGATTTTTCCATAAACAACACTCCGTCTCCTGTTATAAACGAAAAGAAAAACAAACAAACTTCTTCTCCGGCTAAAAAGAGTAATCCAGTACCAATTACAGTTAAAAAATTTAATCATCCAGATTTAAGTGATGGTTATAGTTTTGATAATTTTATTGTTGGTGATAATAATTCTTTTGCAGCTAATGCCTGTATGGCAATCGCAAAAAACCCTGGAAAAGCATATAATCCATGCCTCATATATGGTGGAGTTGGACTTGGTAAAACTCATTTAGTACAATCTATTGGTAAATTTTCACATGAAAACTTTGAAGACATTAGAGTTGTATATGTAACTGCTGAACAATTTACAAATGAATTCATCCAGGCTATAAAAAACAGCAAACAACATGATTTTAAAAATAAATATAGAAAGGTAGATATTCTACTTATTGATGATATACATTTTCTTCAAAGTAAAGATGCTACTCAGGAAGAATTATTTCATACCTTTAATGCACTTTATGATTCAAATAAGCAAATGGTATTTACCTGTGACCGCCCTGTTTCAGAAATTAAAAATCTTACTGATAGATTACGAAGCAGGTTTGAAAGGGGTTTGAATGTAGATCTTATACCTCCCAGCTTTGAAACACGTATTGCAATACTAAAAAAGAAGGTTGAAGAAAAAAAAGTTTTTATATCAGATGAAGTTATTGAACTAATTTGTAAAAATGTAACAACTCATGTAAGAGATCTTGAAGCTGCACTTACAAAATTAATTGCCTATGCAGATCTGGTTAACAAAGAGATTACAATAAGTATAGCAAAACATCAGCTTAAAGATATGTTTGCCAACCCAAAACTCAGCAATATTACTATAGATACCATACAAAGAATTGTTTCAGATTATTTTAATTTAACACCAAATGATCTTAGGGGTAAAAAAAGAACAAAAGCAATTGCATTTCCACGACAGATTGCTATGTATATTACCAGAGAACTTACAGAATACTCTACTACAGAGGTTGGATTGGAATTTGGGGGCAGAGATCATACAACAGTAATGCATGCATGCCAGAGAGTTGATTCAAGAATGAAAGCAGACCCCAGTATAGAACCATATATTAGAAATTTGATACAAAAAATTAAAGAATCAGGAACAAAGTAATACAAACCTGTTGATATACTAGTACTATTAGGTGGATAATATTAAACTAATGTTAATACTTTAATAAATTGTTAATAGATTATCATAGTTATTAAGATCAGTAAAACATTGTGAGCATTGATTTTATATGAGATACTAACATATCTACAGTGCTTACTATTACTACTATTATTTATATTAATTAATATGAATAAGAAGAGAGATGTTTTACAATGCACCCTAAGGAGATAAAAAATGAAATTTACTTGTCATAAAAATGTAATACTTAAAGAAATATCTATAGCACAGGATATAATTTCATCAAGAAATTCATTATCAATATTATCAAATGTATTATTGGAAGCTGATAATGGAATTTTAAAAATAAAAGCTACAGACTTAAAAGTAAGTTTTGAGACTCAAATACCTGTAGATGTATCCCAGGCAGGAAGTACAACTGTTTATTGTGATAAGTTTCTTGGTATAATAAAATCTTTACCAGATGGAGATGTTGAATTTAATCTTACAGATGGAAGATTACTTATTAATCCTGTTTTTGGAAAAATCAACTTTCAGTTAAAATCTATAGCATCTGAAAAATTTCCAGAAATTCAGGAAATAGAAGAAGATAAATATTTTGAGCTCTCTCAAAGCAGTCTTATAGATATGATAAGTCAAACAATATTCTCAGTTTCTGATGATGAAACAAGATATTTTATGAACGGTGTCTATTTGGAATATCAGGAAGGAACTCTTTCCATGGTAGCAACGGATGGAAGAAGACTTTCATTTATTAAAAAAGATCTTGAAACAGAAATTATAAATTTTGAAGCAGTTATAATTCCAACTAAAATTCTTCATTTAATAAAAAAACTTGCAAGTGGAGAAGGTAATCTATATCTGGCTGTATCTGAAAAAACTATATTTGTTAAATTTGATAATCAAAAAATATCTTCTAATTTAATCGAAGGGCAGTTCCCAAATTATAATAGGGTAATACCTGAACATCAGGAATTTAATATTACAGTTAATAAAAAAAATCTAATTGAAGCTTTAAGAAGAGTTTCATTATTAGTAGAACAGAAATCCAGAAGAATATATCTAACTTTTTCAAATGGTACAATAACACTGAACTCTGAAGAAAGTGAAATTGGAATTGCAAAAGAAGAAATTTCATGTGATTATGAGGGTGATGGTATGACTGTTGCTTTAAATTATATTTATCTTTTAGATCCTTTAAAAGTTATAGAAGATGAAAGTATTAATATTAAGTTCACAGAAGCAAATAAAGCAATTTCCATTGTTTCTATACCTGAAAAGGATTATTTCCATATTGTTATGCCTATGCAGCTGGATTAACAGAAAGCGTAGATGGGTTTTACTTCTCTAAAAACCTTTGATTTTAGAAATTTAAAAAATCAAAGAATTGAGCTGAATAGTAAAGAAATTTTCCTGACCGGTGAAAATGGGCAGGGGAAGAGTAATTTTTTAGAAGCTGTTTATATTTTATCCTATGGATCATCTTTTAGAACCCACCAGGATAATCTGTTAATTAAGCATAACTGCAAAGAAATGACTCTTTATGGTGAATATTCTAAAAATGAAGAAATATCCAATTCTGTTTCTGTAAATTTGTCAGGAAAAGTAAAAAAAATCAATTATAATGGAAAAGCTGTAAAAGACCGTAAAGATTTAATTCAAAATATACCATGTATAATTTTTTCACATGAAGATCTTTCCTTTGTTAATGGTTCACCAGAACGCAAGCGATGGTTTTTAAATCAAACTATCAGTTTGTATAATTCTGATTATATTGATAATTTGCGTAACTATCGTAAAATTTTAAAACTAAGAAATATTGAGATTAAGAAAGGTAAAAAAGAACTTCTTGATGTTTATAATTTTCAATTAGCTACTGCTGGGTTA
>JAQIBN010000313.1 GCA_027859095.1 Spirochaetia bacterium
GTTTTTCTTTAACTTCAGGAATAACCACTTCAGGAATTATTTCTTCTTCGACAGCTACTTCTTCCTTAATTTCTTCCTCGACAGCTACTTCTTCTTTAATTTCTTCCTCGTTAGAACTAGTATATTTTCTTTTTGCCATTATTATCTCCTTTAGCAAGTTTTACTTATTTAGTATTATCTTTACTTAAAGGCTCTAACATAAGGTCAAAATCCTCGTCGTTCTTTATACTGACTAAAATATTATTCTCAGCTATTACATCACCAAGTTCTTCAAGAGTTTCAATCAACGCTGATCTCTTTATTACCATTACAACTGCTTGGCTGCTCATATTAGTTTCATCATAAACTGAGCTTCGGTTATGATTTCAGTCCCTAAAGATTCTGCTTTTTTGTTCTTCGAACTTTCGGAATTTTTGTCGTTTGTCACAAGGAAGTCTAACCCTGCTGAAACTCCCGATTTTACAGTTCCACCTTTTTTAAGAACTAACTCTGCTGCTTCGTTCCTTGTCATATTCTCAAGTTTACCGGTGAAGCAAAAACTTGCTCCCTCTAATTTATTCACATCATCCTCCTCATCATTTTTTACTACTTCTTTTATTTCTTTGATTGAAACAAATATTGTAAGCTCCACCATTTCATCATAAAGATTTTCCATTGCATCATGTAGTAAAGTAGCTCTTCCTTCACTAAATCCTTCAACTTCCATAAAATCTTCTATGGTTGCTTTATTCAACTTATCTAATGTGTCAAACCCTGCATTTACAGCAAACTTAACAACACCTTCTCCAATACCTTCAATGTCAAATCCAGAAACAAATGTTTCTAATTTCAGTTCTTTAATTTTATATAAATTATTAAATGCTTTTTGAGTTGCTTTCTTTAAGTTAGTAGATGCTAATACAACCCCTAAATCTAAAGTATATAAATCAAATATATCTTCTATAAAACCATCATTGTAAAGATGGTTCATAAGAGCTGGACCAAATCCTTTCACTCCAGTTTTAGCAATCCATTTTTCTAATCTATGGAACTTTCTACCACCACAATCTAAATTAGGACAATAAACTCTTGCTCCTGTAATTGTTAATTTTGTACTACATACTTCACAATTAGTTGGAATTATTATTCCTGTATTTTCTTTATTAAACATTGTTTATAAACACTCCTTCGGGCAATAAATCCTCTATCTTTTCTAATTTTATCAGCTCAATGTCAAAAAAATTATGCTTTTTCATATTTTCTTCTTTAGGAATTAATCTTAAATTTCTTGGATTAAAAGCCTTTTCTATTTCTCCCTGAACTGTATAATCATACATGCTTTGTGGAATTATATGATCTATCCATAATTCACCATTCAAGAAATCAATTTTAGAATATCCAATAGGAATTGTTTTTTCCATTTTTTCCCAAAACTCTTCTTTTGAAAATCCAATATATTTGAACACTGATTTTCTCTTATTTGACTTAGCAAACATCCTTAAATTAGTTGAAATATTTTCCCTTAGCTTAAACACTGGATCTTCTAACTTTCTTTTTTTCTTATATTCACAATGAAATTCATTTCTCATTTTTTTGTGTTTTTGAAATTGTTTTTTATTTCTTAATTTCAGTTCTTCCTTTTTCTCTTCATTTCCCCAGTTTTTTATATGTCTTTCTTTATCATAATCTTTTTTACATTTTTTACACTTATATTCATAACCATCTGCTTGAGAACTATCTTTATAAAAAAGGTTTATATTTTTTACTTCCTTGCATTTATAACAATATTTTAACCCATTATTCAAAAGAAGTTTTCTTTCTTTTGAATAATCTCCTTTAGATTTCATTCTATAACCTTGACAATTTGAGGAATTATCTGACCTGCTTTTTTTATTAAAATTCTACAACCAATATATAATCCTAACTTCTCTATGTTATCTATATTATGAACTGATGCTTGCGAAACGGTTGTTCCTTCTAATTCAATAGGGTCGAATTTTCCCACTGGCGTGTAGTTCATTCCATTTCTTCTAAACTCAACATCTTTTAAAATTGTTATTTTCATAGTATCTTCAAACTTAAAAGCTCTTTGATATCCAGGACGTTTTCTTTGGGCGTCAGACTTAACGATCGTATTTTGCTTAAGAACAATGCCATCAATAGCAACATCCAACTCATCTCTCGCGTCAATAATAGTGTTTCTATAAGCTAAAATTTCTTCTGCTAAATTACATTGAAAATATGGAACAACTTCAAAATTATTTTCTATTAGAAAATCTATTTTGTCAAATTCAGTCATAAAAGCGTCTTCAACTTCAGTATAAGCATCATAAACAATTACTGAAAGATGTTCACTATCTGTCCCATCTTTTCTTTTAGTAATTCCTGAAGCCATATTCCTTGGATTTTTAGCGTCTTTAAAATACTTATTAAAAGCAGCATTCTTTAATTCAATTTCCCCTCTCACAGAACCGGTGAAATTACTATTTATATATTTTGGGACTCCGCTCATTTTCACAACGTTGTCTGTAACTAGATCTCCTACAGAACCATCGCCTCTGGTAATCGCTCTTGTAAATATTCCATTTTCATATTGAAGTTCAACAGAAAGTCCGTCGAGTTTATATTCAAGTATAATTGGAAACTCAATCTTTTTAACTCTCAACCAATCTCTAAAATCTTTTTCGTTATTAAATTTATCCTGACTTCCCATAAGCATATTATGTTTCTCTTTAGGCCAACCATCCCAAGATGTATTTCCTATATCTTTAAGGAGTTCACTTTCTGGTCTTTCTGTTTTCAGCTGATCCCATAAGGCATCAAATTCTGGATCAGTTATTTCGGGATCGTCATTATAGTATTTTTCTTGATAATGTATAATTTTTTCTTCTAAAGTCATTTATTCCCTCTTAAATAATTATAACAAATTATTCTTTTATTGTCAAGTAAAACTACTACTATATTATTGCTCTTCTGTTTCCATAATCCCAGTTTCTTTACAAATAGGACAGCCCTCAATAACAGTATAACAACTCTTTCCAACTCTACGATCAAAAGAATTCCATACACAATAACATCTATCAAACATCGGTATGTCAAAGTCTTCTCTCTTCCAACTATACGGTAAATTTATTCTATTCATTTTTTCTCCTCTTTATCTTCTTTCTTTATCCAGACTCCACTATATGGATGCCTAACCCATACTACCCCATCTTTTGTTGTAACTATATCCATTTTTTCCTCCTCGCAAAAAAAAGACACTCAAAGATGAGTGTCTTAATAATTTATTTTAAACCAATAAAATTGGCTAATGTTAATAATTTCTTTTTAACCCAATGCCCAAAACTTCCTACTATTTGATGATCTGCTATTGCTTCATCCCATACTTCACCAGATTGCAAATTAGCACCTGTTAAGGCTACCGTGGCTCCACCAGAGTTTATTCCTGATCTATCTACTACTCCTCTAACTGCAAAATATCCTGCTGTATTATCTACTCCAAAGTTAAACTTACCTGCTATGAATTCTACTGTTGTGATGTTAAAAGCATCTGTTGAATTTTGAATTCTAATTCCACCCGAATACGCTCTATTATTAAAACCTATATTTCCATTTGTAAAATCAATTATGGGACTATCATTTCCGGGTACACCACTTCTACAATTATTCATAAAAATATTTGAGTCAATAGCGGCAAGCATAGGTGTTGTATCTACCATAACACAGCCGTTATATGCCCCATTTAGTCCTTGTAGATTAGTCAGCATACAATTCTCTGCTTTTATTGGATCTGCTTGATTTCCAGTGAGTATTAATTGATTGAATTGTGAGTTAACACATGTCTGTCCATTTAGGTTAATCATATTAGACTTAAATCCAGTAAATATATAATTACTTACATCTTGTGTTAATGTTAAATTATCGCCTAACTCAAAATTCCTTATATTATTGTTAATAGCAATAGTTATTGCGTCTGCCAAATTATCTACTGGGTTATCTAAAGTTCCTGTTGGAAAAATTGTACCAGAGGAACAGTTAACACAAGTAGAGTTAATATGAACTTTATCCCAACTTGTTTTTGTAATAAGTTCCCTGTTCATTAAACCATCAGAGTGAACAATAAAGTTAGAACCACTATTATTTTCTAATAATCCAACTCCAGTCATTTCGAGAGTCCCCTCTGTCATTGTTGAATCAAGAATTACTTTTCCACCATCAATTTGCATACTAATTTTACCAGTTATATCATTCATGTTATTAAAAGTTATTCCACCACTCCAGTCATTAAATATACAATTTTGACCTGAAATCCCTATATCAACTATAGGTAAATTAGTAGAATCACTTACACCACAATTCATAAACACAGCATCTTGATTCCCTGCTAAAGTAATAGTCCCATGTAATTCCGAATTATGAAGGTGTCCATTAACATAAGTAATATCCCCAACCATACAACCAACAATGTGAGTCCCATCATCTAATACACCTGTAACGTGACAATTTTCTATTGTTAATCCTGGACATATTAAAGATGTATCAATAGACAATTCTGTTAATACATGAGACCTGCCTGTAATATGGAAGTTTGTTAAGTCAGTTCCTGCGTCTAATATCATAGACTCAAGTATATAAAGATTTGTAAATCCATTTGTATTAGCAATAGCTATCGCCTTAGCTAAAGTATTACATGGATATTCTTCATTCCCATATAAACCATTTAATGGATCATCTACTCCATTTACCACATCAATAGTTATACCATTATTAAATGACATCCTATTGATGGCTTGTAGAGAAACCTCGTCTCTTATAATTTCTGCGGCAGGAGGGGTTATATATAATTTTAAAGGTTGAACTCTGGTAGAGGTATCAAAGGGATCTGAGGCATCATCGGTAATACCTTCACCGGTAACTGTCTGTAGTATATTTTCATCAAAAGGAACTATACGAACACCTTCTAAAAGGATAACATAACGAGGAGTATATTTTCCTCCACCTTTTGGTTCATTCCCTTTTGCAAGAAGTAAAGGGTTCCATACTCTGAAAGCTTCAGTTATTTTTCTCTCATTTCTATATTCTTTGTATAAGTCATCTACCCAATTCCAAGTAGTTATCCCTTGTTTAAGGTAGATTCTTCTATTTGCCCCGTCCCAAGTTTGAACAACTGGATTAGCTACACTCATTTAATTTCCTTCATAAAAATATCTCCCATATACTATATTAGTTATGGGAGTTTAACTTTTTAATTATGCGTTATTTTCAGCACCAGGAGCACAGGCAAAAGCTACTGTAGTATTTTGAGTAATAGTATAAAGTGTTTTAGCTTGAGTTGCTCCACCATCTCCCTCACAAATAAATACACAATCTTTATCAGTATCAGCTGTTCCACCAACTGTGTCTCCAGTATAGTCAAAAGCAAATATAATTTTATTACTAGCATTTGCTGCTGAAGCAAGACCTTTTACAGGAGATGCAACTTTATCTAATACTGTAATAGCTCCTGCAGTATTGTAAGCTGCATCAAAAAAACTATGGAACCAAGCATTAACATCTGCTTTAGCTGTACCACCAACTTCTGCTTCAACTGATACAGAGAATGAATAAGCTTTTATAACAGTACTATCATCAGTCATTACAACTTTCTGCTGATCAGAAGTGGGAATATTATAAAGATATAAACCAAGAACATCAGCACCAGATTTTGTTACAATCTGTCCTGTTGCATTATAAGTGTACCAAGTTCCTACACGTTTTCCATTTGTTGTATTTGTAATATGTTCATTTATATCAGTATCAGTTTGAGCAGCTGCATCTAAATAAGCTACCATTTGATTTAAGTTTCCAGCAGATACAGGAGAGGCATTAGTTCCAGTTCCAGGATTATTTAAAACCCAAGTGAAAGTGTAAGTTCCTGTTTGATCTGAAAACTCATCTCTTACTACAGGAGTATCTAACTCCTCTAATGTCATAGTATTCCAAGGAGCTATAGGAGTGTCAAAAACATCTGCGATTGTATAAGCACCTGATGTCAAGTGTATACTTTCATTCAGGGCAAAACCTGTTGAATACCCACCCAATTCTGTTATACCTAAATCACTGGTAGTTTCCTTTCTGTCATAATTGTTCCCAAAAGTTCTAACTGAAACTGCTTCATAAGTTCTTGTATCAAAATCTCCGGCCGTTGCGTCTGTAGGAACATTTGCAGTAGTTCCATAAACCTGAACTGCTTCATCAATTTGACCTAACTTTGCAAAGTCTGTAGGTGCTCCAGCTAATGCTAATTGATAGTAGGGTTGAGAACCTGAGTCAACGTTTGACAGCCCTTTATTTCCAAAGTAGATTCTATCGATACCACCATCGATTGCTTGTTCGTTCCAACCAGAACCTCGAATAATTGATCTATCTGCATCAATTGATGGTTTTCTTGAATTAACAAAATTGTATGCTCCACCAAACTTGAATGTACCTGAAGACCATCTGTCATACTGTCTCAGTACTTCATCGATTCTTCTCTCTTGGTTTTCAAAAGCATATACTGCCTCAAACTTTATTCCCTCTTGAGCATAAAGTTGATTCTCATCAGTTGCTCCACCACCTACACCTGTTAAGTCTATTGTTGGTACTTCTGCATTGGTTAAAAACTCAATTGTCCCATTTACTGTATCAAAAAATACGTTACCGTCAGGTGTCCCTGCTCTGCCTACTGTTGATTGTACTAAAAGTGTATCATAATTTGATAAGTCTATTAAAACTCCTGCCATTATATTTTCTCCTTAAATTTTTTCTTAATAAATATTCTCTTTATATTAACTTTCCAATGCAAAATATTTATTCCTCTTCTTCACCTATTAATTCACCTAACTTATTAGCTAATCTATTATTAGCTTGTTCAAGTTCATGAATTACTTTCATTACTTTCTCTCTTTCTATTTGTAGAACAGGAAGTATTTCATTTTTGCCAAATTGAATTCCAGCATTCCATGCTTCCATTTCAGCAAATCTAGCTAAGTGTAAAGCAGAAAATACATCTTTTTCTTTCATGTCTCCCGGAAGGTCAAAAAGATTCTCACTTGTGAGGTTCTTTCTAATATGCCAAACAGATTTTCCATTATCATCTGTGTATTGAGTTGCATGAGCATTTTTTAAGTGAATTAAATCTTCTCTTGGTTCATTCATTAATTATTTTCATCCTTTTGTAAAAGTATTGTGATTGCTTGATCTGCATTTTTTAATGTATAATATGTTATGCTTTCTTCATAATCATTCGTTGGTTCGTTTATTATCTGCACTGCTATTGGTTGATCAACTGAATAACTATAAGAATATTCTTTTACTCCTGCTGTTGCACTTTCAGCTCCTGCTATTTCAGTAGCTCCTGTTAATGAACCTTCAGCTGTTACTGTATAAATTCTCCATTCATATCCTGTTACTGCTGGTGACAATGAGAATGAAAATGTTTTTAATCCTGCTACTACATTTACCGTACCTAGCCCTGTGTTATAAACAGTAGGAGTAGATCCAGTTGCCGCTACATTTATTGTTAAGGTAATTCCTGTATCAACTGAAACTAAAATCGTCTCATTTCCAGAAGAAGCATCTGTATATCCTGAGTCAATATTATCCCAGGTCATTGACTGAGTTGATCCAATTACACCCAAATCTATTGCATGATTACTTCCATCACCAGTAAAAGAACATTTAGTAACTAAACTTAAATCATCAACTGTCAAAGAAACTAATGAGGTACTGTTTGAAAAAGTACAAGAGGTAAATGTTGCTCCACCTTGGGTTACTAATCCACATCTGCTGAATACTTCTCTAAGCAGGATTGCACCTGATTGAAATATAAAAGTACTCATATCGGTAAATACACAGTCGGTAAAAGATACGGTAGCATTATCTACCATTTCAAATTCACCTTTTGAAACTGTTCCTAATGCAGTGATATTTACTCTGTTCCATTCAACATTAGAAGATGCATTATGAACTTCAATTCTGTTAAATGCACTTGATACTTTTGTTGTATTATCTATTGAAAGATTAGTATTAGCATCTCTCATATCTACTGAGGTTGCGGCCAATCCTAAACTCATCAAACCTTTAAAAAGATATCCAGCACCTGAAGCCTGAATTAACCCAAACCTTCCTGTAGTTGGATTATCATTAACTATTGAATATCCTAGAAAAGTTGCATATCCATTTGCTAAATCCCCATCTGTAAAACGAGATTCACCCCTACCATATCTAATGATGTCAGTATTAAAAGGGTTTCCTTTCTGTGGAGCGGCAGTTAATAACCAACCATTTCCACAAGCATTATATGTAGTAACTGTTCCATTTGTGGCATCAGCAGCTACAGTAGGATCTACTGCATAATTTAGCCAACCTCCATAGTTATATGTATCACTACCATCCATATACCACGCTTCCCAGTTTGAAAAATCTGTTCCAATTGCTACCCTTTGCCCACCCGCTGATAATAAATCTAGTGAGTTAGGAGCAAAGAATTTTGTCCATATAAAAAACGCTCCATTTGTAGGAACTGTCACAGCTCCTCCAGAATATCCTTGACTATTCAATCCAACGTTTGCTCTGTCTTGAGTAATACAAGTCCCACCATATATTGCAAGGTCTGTGTCTACATCTGGCCCAGCTCCTGATGCCATATTAGTAAACTCATCCCAGCCAGTAGGATCCGAGGCATCATTAAATAAGGTTAGATCTGTAGTGTAATTCGGAATAGCCATTATTTATCATCCTTTATTTTAACTTTACTTATGAATATGTAAATCCTAAATGGTTTGTCCATATTTTATCAAAGGTTATTGTTCCACCTGCCCATCTTGTATCTATATCATCTGTTGTTGGGTTTATATAAATTCTTGATACTCTCCAAACAGCAGATGTTTCTAACGATCCAGATGCAGCTTCTCCCTTATATATGTAATCACCATCAAAATCTACTATACTTGTATATTTCATTTCTTCTCCTAAAGTAACAGTAGCAGTACCACCATTAACTACTATTTCTCCATCAGTTAAAAAATCTATTTTACTTATTCCAGTTCCAATATCAACTCCATCATCTGCAATTGTTATGCCTTCACCTGGAGGTGTATCTGGAACAATAGTGCTAAGGTCTATTAAATCAATCCAAGTTGTAGATCCGATTGGTCTCCATTGCAAAATTGAACCATCAATTTGCATTTCAACACCAGCACCTGCTGGTCCTGATGCTCCAATACTAATACCTGGAAGCATTGGATAACTATCAAAACCAGTATAAGAAGCAGTTGCTTTATCATCGGCTTGAGCCATATCTTTCATTTTGTCTTTATCAGATTTTTTACTTAAATCTAATAGTTCAATCCATTCCGTATCTCCAACATATCTCCAGTAAATTATTTTCCATTTACTTTTGAATTCAATTTCTTTTCCGTCTTTACCGTGTTTTCCTCTTTTCCCTTTTTCTCCATCTTTACCATCATGACCGTCTTTTCCAGTTTTTCCATCACGGCCGTCTTTTCCATCAATTCCATCTTTACCTGACCTACCTTCTACTATTTGTAAGTCTTCTTTTAATATTACTTCACGGCCGTCTTTTCCTGTTTTTCCATCAATTCCATCACGGCCGTCTTTCCCATCAATTCCATCTTTACCTACTGGTCCAGTTATACTTTTTCCATCAACTCCATCATGACCGTCTTTTCCTGCTGGCCCAGTTATACTCTTTCCGGGTTTTCCTATTTTTCCATCTTTACCTGCTGGTCCAGTTATACTCTTTCCATTTTTACCTGCTGGTCCAGTTATACTCTTTCCATCAAGACCGTCTTTACCTGCTGGCCCAATTATACTCTTTCCAGTCTTTCCTATTTTTCCTATTTTTCCTTCAAGGCCGTCTTTACCTGCTTTACCTGCTGGTCCAGTTATACTTTTTCCAGTCTTTCCTATTTTTCCGTCTTTACCATCATGACCGTCTATGCCACCACGACCGTCTTCACCATCAAGTCCGGGAATTCCTGCTTCTGTAAGTAAATTATTAGGAAGAGATATTTTACACCACACATCTTCTGTGTGATATTCTATGTATTCATTTTTTACTGTGATGTTTTTATCGTTTATGGATTGAGAATGCCATATCATTTCGTCAATATGTCGCCAAACAATTCTATTAGGTAATGCTTTAACGACAACAAAACTTTTTCTGTCTTCTTCTATTTTGAATAATTTTATATATTTATCTGTTTCATTTTTATAATGAATAAAACCATTTTTAGCTAAAAAGAAATCTTCATCTTCATTTGTAAATAAAAGGCTTAGATCTTCTCTTTGTTCTACAAAGTTCTTGAATGGAGTTTTTTTAGCAGGAGTAGGTTTTTTATTCTCTTCTTTCGAGTCAATAAAATCTTTAAAGTTTTTCATAGTATTATCTTTACCAGATACTTATATAAGTTATGAAAACGAATATATATTTTATTAGAAAAGACAACGAAATAAAGATAGGCCGTTCTGTAGATATAGAAAGGCGAATAGAGGGATTGCAAGTAGCTAATTCTGTTAATTTAAAATTATTATATAAGATTGTTGATGTAGATGAGAAATTTGAACAGCACATTCATTCAATCTGTGGGAGCTATCATATAAGAGGGGAATGGTTTAGTGAAGGTGTAATAGAGTTTCTTCTATCACACCCATTTTATAAAGAACATATGAAAGAAGCTTATTCCATCAGTAATTCTTGAGTTGGTTCAGCAAAAATATCATACGGCTTTTTATCATCACTTTCGTCGTATTCAACAAAAATTACATACTCTCTTCCGCACATGGGACATTCAAAGGATTTGCCTGCATCCTCAGTTCTAAAATAAATCATTGCATCTCCACATTCACACTTTCTGGAATTAACCACTTCTTTCTCCTAAAAAATAAATTTTGGTATTGTTAAAATAGCAATTGCTGCTAAATAAACTGCTGTTGCTTGATAATCTACTATTACATCATCATCTTTAAATCTTGATATCTGTCTTATTACTTCACTGTAAAGAAACAAACATGCTCCTATTGGTGCTGCCATTCCTATATCTTCCTGAATCGAAAATATAAACATTACAAAAGCTCCTAATATATATAAGTATTCATGCCATACTTCTTTTAACTTTAATCCAAGCAAAGAAAAGGTAGTTAAGAAATATAATCCAAATACTCCAGTATATACAACAAGAACCTGAACATCAGGAATCCCATAAAAATATACAAGAGCACCTATTGTATATACGAAGATTGAGAAGAAAACACCTATTCCTACATATTCTAAAACATAGAACTTACTTGATATATTACCAATTAAAAAATTACCTATTAGCAACGCTGCTATAAACGGAATCCAAATTAAAGCATCATACTGTATTCCTTGATAGAAATAATTATAAAAAATTACTCCTAATGCTAATAGAGAAAATGGAACTTTTACCATACAAGGACAAAGTAATCTTTCTTCTATATAATCGATTGCGAATTTCCCTAAGAAAACCAAAACAAAAAATACTCCATAAACTAAAAATCCTGCTATTTCCATTACTTATTCTCCTTCTCATATATATATTTAAGTGCTAATTCTTTTGCTTGGTCTATTGGTCTTTCTCTATACAAAAACTCGCAAGAGTCGCACCAATCTCTTAGCCATTACTTCTTCTCCTGCTCGTATATGTATTTTAAAGCTTTTTCTTTTGCTATATTTACCGGCAGAACGCTTTGAGGAACTGCAAAGTCAAAATATCTATGGTTTATAGGGTCCAGAGAATCATCTATCATAATAAAAACTGTTTCATAAGTTTGTATTATTTTGAATCTATTGTTTTCTATATTTATACCTTCAAAAGCTTTTTGAAGTAATAGAGGATATATCACATTTTCATATAACAACGTTCCCTTTGTTGCAATAAGCGATAAGCCTTTTTCATATTCATAAGACAAGGAACACTCTTCATCATTCCAGTAAAATCCTGCTTTTTTACATAACCATTTTAAAAAATCATCTTCCATTCTATGCCCCTTTTTATTCCCCGTATTATTCATAGACGCACATACCGGACAGATTATTATATCTGCTTCGTCAAGTATGAACATTTCTCTATTCATCATAATTTTTGCTTTTTTTGTTCCTGCAAACTTAGCAATAGCTGAATTCGATATAGGCTTAGATATTGCATATTCATCATTATATTCATAACCACAATTATCACATTTTATTTTCATATCATACCTCACTGAAGCGCATATGAGTATAGTCTATTTTCATTCTAACTTTCTGCCCTTTATCTCCATTGCGATTTTTGTCAATATAAATCATTATCTTTTCTAACTCTCTATCTTTCGATGTTTGATTGATAGTCGCAAAGAAGTCAGCTGTATCATAAATACCTCTTGATTCACTTATATCTTTTGATGTAGTGATTGCTTTTGAACCACCCTTATCGTCTTGCCCTGCTCTATTAATCTGTGTTGCAGTAATTCCCGGAACATGAAGTAATTTACATAAGTTACGAAACTCTTCTGTTACAGTTTTATAATACTTATATGAATTATCTGATGATAATGACCTATCGTTTGTTGACATAATTAACAAATAATCCGTAACAATAATATCAGGTTTCCAGTTCTTGTAAAGCATCAAGTCGTTAATGTGCCCTAACAAGTCGTTTGAGGAAGTAACATTTGCTGGAAATTCTTTTAGAATTATATCTCCAGTTGTTGAGTTCATAATAGTTTCAAGTTCTGTTTCAGTTTTTGTATTGTCCTTGATTATTTCAGCTTTAGACATTTCAATCAAGTTAGAGTAATACCTCGTAAGCAATCTTTTCTTAGATGTTTCAAAAGTATAAACTAAAACATTCTTGCCCTGAAGGAAAGCATTGATTGCAAAGTTTCCTAATAATGCTGTATTGTGAGAATTAAATCCATCAGTCCAATAACTTTTAGTTTCAGCAACTTGCATGTCATACATCTTACTCTCTTTCCCATTAAAATAACACTCTGTTATTTTTTCTGGTGCATCATATGTATATACAATATCTCCAACTTTTAGGTTTTTTACATATTTCCATGATCTACCCATATCAAAGCTATCAGGATTAAAATTTGGATCAACCTCTAATCTATGTAAGTCTGTAAAAATAGACTCTCTTCCAGATTCGGTTTTTACAACCCATTCTGGATTGAGTTGTGTTTTTAATAAGCCTTCTACTTTTTTATAACCTTTTACTGTCCTTACTTTTAGTGACTTAGGAGGCTTGTATGTTCCTTGCTTATCTATATTTAACCTTTGAAATAATTTTCCAACTTCAATCTCTTCAGTTACTGTTTTAATCATTCTTTGCCCTTTTCTTGATATGGATTATTTTTTAAGACTAATCTTTCTTGATACTGATTTTTCATATTTCTTAAAAATGTTTTAGGATTTTGATTTTGTCCTACGTCATATAAAATCTTATAATTTTCTTTATGTTGTTTTTTATATTCTTCCATCTTTAATTTAGTTTTCTCAAAATTTTTATCATATCCTTTTATTTCTATAGTTGTGTCATTGTTAACGATAAAGTCTGGAAAATAATGATGTGGGCTTCCTTCAAAATAATACAAGAAAGGTTCTAAATCAAAACGTCTTATTGAAACACCATTATTTATACAGTCAATAATATATTTTAATTCCCAAGTTCCTTGGAAATATACTCCATCAAAACTTCCTGTCGATATATTTTTCCATCTTATAACTCCTTCTCTATTAAAGGTATCCATCATTTGCTTTTTACTCTCTATTGAATGATGTTTGCCGAAGAAAGGGTGCAATTCTCCATTTCTTCCAGTTGCAGGCATCAGCTCTCTTGCTTCTTCATAACTATCAATTTCAAATCTTTCCATAATACTTTCATATGACATTGGATTACCAGAATTAGAACATCTAATAGATATCTCTTCTTTCATTTTTTTTGCAGTCTCTTCTCCAAAGCTTTCTTTCCACGTTTGCCCAGTATTACTCTTATTTCTTTCTATATTCCTATTAATATGCTCTTGAAGCTTTTCTTCTGTATATCCCCTATCTAATAAAGATACTCCAGTATATTTTTCTTTTAAATTTTCTTTTCTTTCTTCACTTCTCAAATTACAATCATTACTGCAATATGTGGCTTCTCTACTTTGTCTTGTCTTAAACTCTTCACCACAAACATGGCAAACTTTGTTTAACCAAGTTTCCTTAAAAGAATCTAGCCTACACTTTTCACTACAATAATTTTTATCTTTTAATTGCGAATTAGGTTTCTTAAAGTCTATACCACAATGATCACATTTAACTATTTTATTATTGTTTTTATTTTTCCAAATGTTACCACATTGAATAGAACAGCATACTGCAACTTGTGGGTTTGATATTGATACTTTGTCCTGCTTTCCGCAAACAGGACACGTCCTTACTCTCTTTGGATGTTGGCATTCTTTACTACAATACTTTGGGTCTTTATCAGGCTTCCAATTTATAGACTTAAATTTTTTATTGCAAGTTTTACATACAAATTCTCTCGCTACTCTTGCCATTATATTATTTCTCCAGTTTCAGTATCAATTTCATAGGATATCATTACCTTTACATCACGAAAAAGGCACTTCCCTAAACCTGGAATAGCAGCAAAAATATACACTTCATCATTCCGAAATCCACCATCTAAACACATCTCGCTGTCCATTGATGGGAAATCAGATGGAATTACATCTTCATCATCTAATGAGTTAATTTCAGTTAATCCAGCAGCTATGTCTCTAATTGATACACCTAAGTCTTTATCGAAATTTACAGTAATTGCTGCTCGCATTTTTTCTGCGATAGCATCAAAGTTACCACTTTCGATATCAATTTGAGATTCTAACATTGCTTCATAGATTTTGTTTTCTTGAATGAATCTTTTAGTTTCTTCTTCTACATAACTTATATCTATTTCGTTTTCTTCACCCTCATAGACTTCTCGAATTAATGATTTTGTTAAAACTTTAACATCGGCATCTTTCTCGAACTTGTCTAAGATTAGAATCATTTCTTTTTCATTAGGAAACTTAAACCTTTTGTCATACCAAGTGCATATGATATTAAATATAGTCTGATACTTTGTATCTGTGAAGTAAGACTTTTTTGTTTTGAGACTTGTTACTAAGTAAGGTTTAATTTTCAAAAAAAACGAAACGTTATCTAATGAGTGTCTTAATATCGCCGGTTCCAAAAGCTCATTTGGGAGCTTTAAATTTCCTTTTTTTGCCAATTGTTTTTCTC
>JAQIBN010000006.1 GCA_027859095.1 Spirochaetia bacterium
AAATTGAATTTTCGTCTAATATATTTTTTGGGTTTGATCTGTTCCAGCTTTCTACAAATAATGAACTGGTAAATCTTTTTGTTATTATTTTTGAAAATCTTCGGTAGAGAATACCATAAAAAATTAATTTTGAGATATCCATTATTTCACTGCGTTTTGCAGTGAATGCTGTTCTTGAAAGTTCAATTCTGGATACATAATCAGCAATAATCATATTTTGCATAGAAGCAGCTGAAAACTCTTCCAGACTCATTCCATAAGCAAGAGTATTGTTTGATAATCTTTTTTTGTTAAGTTTTTTGTTATGACTTCTGAAAAAAGTAACCCCTTCATCTGTGAAAGTTATTATAAGTGTTAGGTTTATGTTTGACCTCTTTTTAGAACTCATTATCTACCTTATTTGTTTAAATCGATGCCATGTTTCTTTTTTTCAAAATTCTTATAGACTGCAATACAGTTTTTTTTAGCATTAAAAACTACTCCACCATCCCAGTATTCCAGTGTAGCAAACAATGCATTTCCACCATCGTTTTCATCACTTTTATCAGTTCTATATTCAAAATATTTTTCCATTGCATCAAAATCCTGATTTTCAAAGCACTCACTTCTTTTTTTGTTGAATTTATTCCAGTTTTCCAGCTGTTTAAACCCTTCACCTTCATCTTCAACAATTACATGAGCAAAACTTGTATCAAAAGCTGCCCATATTCTAACTTTTTTATTTATGTCCTTATTATTTCCATGTTTAACAGCATTTTTAATAAGTTCACTTATTTGTTGTTCCAGAAGGTTTATCTCTTTTATTTCCGGTGGGGCTTTTTGAACAATTACCATTGAAAAGAATCTGACCTGGCGGAAATCGGATTGAAATTCCTTTAAAAATAAACCATCTCTATTAAGAAGTTTGTTATTATCATCAATAATTATTTTTTTATTTTCAAACATTATTGTCCCTTTTTAGCTTGTTCAATTAGTAGTAAAGCATCTTTAACCGACCCAACAATAGGAAAATATTGGGATAATTTTGTTAGCTTTATAACTTTTTCTACAGATCCGTGAACATTTGATATTTTTAGAATTCTATTTAGTTTTTTAATATTACTATATATGTGAATAAGAACTCCTATTCCGCTTGAATCTATGTAATCAACTTTTGCCAAATCAATAACATAGTTTTTAATATCTTTTGCAAGCATTTTAGTAACAACATCTTTAAGTTCAAAAGAGCTGTAAAGATCCATATCTCCTGCAACTTCAATAATATAAGTTGAAGAGTACTTTTTAAGTTTAATTTCCATATTAGTTCCAGTTTCTCCAGTTACTTGAAATTATCATTATATTGCCTACACGTCAAGGATAGCATTAAAAAAATAGTATTGACAATTAGATATAAAGTGACTACTATCCACCAAAAGCTAGAGGCCTTTTGCAATTTTCCTTAATACTTATAATATAAGTCTATAAGTCCGTTCCTGAATTCCATTTTTCACGTTTTGTTAACCTTAAAATGCGATATTTTTTCGGAACGGATTGAGATAAATCTTTTAAACTGTCTTCGTAAATTGAGATTCTGAAATTGTTGTAATTAGCCTATGTCTTAAATCTAAATATACAGGGTGAATTATGAACAAATTTGAAGAAATGGGCGTTGATCCCATAATTGTCCGTGGATTAAACGATCTCGGATATGAAAATCCAATGCCGGTACAGGACCTTTCTATACCAATCCTTCTTAATGGGAACAGAGACCTTCTTGCATTAGCTCAGACAGGAACTGGAAAAACAGCAGCTTTTGGAATTCCAATATTACAGAATGTAGATGTATCAAAAAGAGACACTCAAGCACTTATTTTGAGCCCTACAAGAGAGCTTTGCATGCAAATTGCAGGAGATCTTGCTGATTATTCAAAATATAAAAAGGGTTTGAATGTACTTGCTGTATATGGTGGTTCAAGTATCGATACTCAGATAAGGGGCCTTAAAAGAGGAGCCCATGTTGTAGTTGCTACTCCAGGTAGAATGCTGGATCTTATAAGAAGAAAACAAACAAACTTCTCTACTGTACAAACAGTTATTCTGGATGAGGCTGATGAAATGCTAAATATGGGATTCAGAGATGAACTGAATAGTATTCTTGCAGAAACACCAGAAACAAAGAGAACTTGCCTTTTTTCTGCAACTATGCCTAAAGAAATTGCAGGTATGGCAAAAAAATATATGACTGATCCTGAAGAAATTACGATTGGTACTAAAAATAAAGGATCCGATGATGTTTCTCATGAATATTATATGGTGTCGAATAAAGACAGATATAAAGCATTAAAACGAATAGCAGATATGAACCCTAATATTTATGGAATTGTTTTTTGCAGAACACGTAATAATACTCAGGAAGTGGCAGAGTTATTAATTCAGGATGGATATAGTGCAGATTCTCTACATGGTGATCTTTCTCAGGCCCAGCGAGATTATGTAATGCAGAAATTTAGACGTAAAAATTTGAAAATGCTTGTTGCTACTGACGTTGCTGCAAGAGGGATTGATGTCAGTGATCTGTCTCACATAATTAATTATGAACTACCGGATGATCCGGAAACATACATTCATAGAAGTGGAAGAACAGGACGTGCAGGTAAGAAGGGTGTTTCTGTGGCTCTTGTAGGTCCCCGAAAACGACATTCAATTAAAAATATTGAGAATAAATTAGGTAAGCAATTTAGTCGTGCTAATATTCCAACAGGTAAACAGGTTTGTGAAAAGCAACTATTTTATTTGATTGACAGAGTTACTAATGTCGATATTAATGAAGAATTAATAGGTGGTTATCTTCCTGATTTATATAAAAAACTTGAAAATCTGGATAGAGAGTCTGTTATAAAACATTTTGTATCTTTGGAATTTAATAGATTTTTGGATTATTACCAGGATGCCAGTGATATTCTTTCTCCTGAGGATAATGGGAGAGATCATAGTGGAAGAAATCAGAATCATGCATCAAAACCTGGCGATGTCAGATTATTTATTAATCTGGGTAAGATGGATAAACTTACTGTTCCTGGTCTTATTGGTTTAATTAATGATGCAACCAGAAGAAAAAATATTCCCATTGGCAAAATAGATCTACTTAAAAACTTTTCCTTTTTTGAAGTAAATGAAGCTCATGTGGATCTTTTAATAACATCTTTCAAGAAAGTTCATTTTAAAGGTCGAAAGGTGAATATAGAAGTATCTGATAAAGCACCTTCCTATAATCAAAGACCTTCAAGGAGAGGTGCCCATGGTGGAGGGAAACCTTCAGGTGGAGGTCGAGCTTCATATGGCGGTGGAAGATCTTCTGGTGGTAATGGAAGGCCTTCTAATTCAAGTGGCAGTCGACCTTCAAGAAGAAGATCAATATAAATAACGCTGGGGCACGGCGCGCCGTGCCCATACTATTAATTAATCTTCTATTCTTTTAGCTTTGGTTCTGGACATTGCCCATAAGGTAAATTTTCTTACCCTCTTATCGGGATCGTTTTTAAGAGCTTCCAAAATTTCTTCGCCCGATTTACTTGCTAATTTTTCCAGTGCCCTTGTTACTTTTACCCTTACATCCTGATCAGGGTCTCTTGCAGCAAGAACAATTCCCCTAAATGCCGATTTAGTTCCTAAGATAGATAAAAAATCTGCTGCAGATCTTCTGATATGTGGATCCCTGTGGGATAATTTTCTAATTACATGTTCTACATACCCTGTTGTTTCAAGTATATCGGTGATTGAATCTTTCAGGGATGATATGTCTTCTGTTAGTAATTTTTTTAAAGCCTCTTCTCCTGATTCGCCCATTAACTTAAAAATATCCATCATTTTATCACGAAGAACAGGAGATGCATCCTTGATATTTTCAATAATTCTTGTGAGTGCTTTTTTTGATGGTGTTATAGAAAGAGCTTTTACAGCATCATCTTTAAGGAATTCATTTTCATCAATAAGTTCAACTAGAATATCAATAGCTTTATTTTGATCTGACTTGCTCAATCCAATTATTGCAGATTTCTTTACATCATCAACTTCGTTTTCGTCTCTTAGTAATTCTGAAAAATTACTCAATTTATCCGGAGAAGCAAATTTCCCAAGTGTTTCTGCGGCAGCAATTCTAACTCTTTCAACAGAGTCTCTTAGCATATTAAAGCTTTGGTTTAGCATTTTTGTTTCTTCATAATCAGAAAGAGCCCAAATGCTCGCAATTCTAACTTCCGGATCTGCATCAGAGAGGGCTTCTTTTATTAGTTTCACAAACTCTTTATTTTTTGTACCTGGTAAACTGGCAATTACTGCTGCACGTACTTTTCCATCGGGTTGTTTTAATAGCTTTATAATTCTATTATCAAATGTTTCCCCTGCAAACTCGGTTAAAAGTGCAGAGAATTCCTTTGCTTCATTTACTGGTAATGTTGGAAGTTGTTCGATGATGGGTTGTATACAGTAGGGTAGTTTATATTTTGCAAGAATATGTAGAGCTGATATACGTATTTTATGAGAGAAGGATGTTCTTCCTCCCTGAAGTATTGTGAATAATTCAGGAAGAACAATATCTGCTGGTAGTAATGCAATTGCATTAATAAGTTCATTTCTGGTATTAAAATTATTATCCAGTAATAGAATAAGTAAATTCTTAAAAATACGATGCTCAGCATAAGCAGGTAGATTTTGAAGCATGAATTTTATTCTGGTCTCATTGTATCTATTTTTTTTAAGTTCTATTAGTAATATATTAATGGCGGCTTCATTTCCTCTGCTTTTTATGCATTCAACTGCAGATTCCCAAATTGATTCATCTATGTCTTCATTTTTAAGGAATACTTTTTCAGCAAATTTTGAAATATAAATCTTTTCTCCTGTATATTTCAATATTGATAAGGCTGTAAATAGTGCAGCAGGAGAATTGATATTTTCTTTTAAGAATCCTGTTGTGTTCACTTCTGCTGCATTGGAAAGCAGTTTATTTGTCCGTTCCATTTCAACAGTGTCTTTAAAGCTTATTTTATTAAGCATATTTCCAAGAATACCTGTTTTTTGCAGGAATATAGCTGAAGGAAATCTTAATTCAAGATCTTCACCCTCAAGGAAGCTCAAAGCTGCATCAATATCCTTTTCATTTTCCTGATTCAGGAATTCCAAAGCATGAAGAGCTTGAACAGGTGTAAGGGAAGAATAATCTACTCTATGGATATCTGTGAATTCTTTATTAATTCTTATATAGGCAGATTCTCTTACTTCAAAGCTTGGATCGTCAAGAAGATGTTCTTTTAAAAGTTCATAAATTTTTACTCTGTCATCTATAATACACTCTTCAATCACAGACTTTCGTACCAGTGGATGTGGATCTTCAAAAGCCTCAATAATTCCTCTTTTTGATCTATCTGATTCTTCTGATAATAGTAACTTTATTGAAAAATATCTAACAGGCCACTCAGAATCTCCTGCCATTTCCCTTATTTCATCCATTCTATTTTTAAAAATTAAAATTGCAGCTTTTCCATCAAAAGGTTCTCCTGAACTGCTTAGTGGTAATTTGCGCAAACTGCCAGGTTCTTCACCAAGATATTCCAATAGAAGTTTTGTTAATTTTGGTTTTTTTAAGGCTGCAAGAAAACATGCGAATAAGCCTTGTTCAGGTATATATTTTAATATTTTTTTTACTGTTTTTTCTTTAGGATTTTTTTGCAGGTCCTTTATCCAGTCTTTATTCAAGCCTGATAAGGTTATAATTATATTGTTTTTTTTGTCTGCAAAATTTTCAATTGTCGTAGAATGTCTTTTTATAAATACAGGTGTGTATACTTCTTTTGAAAAATTATCATTATCCAATGACTCTTCCAGGTATTTAATAAACTTGCCTGTTCTTTTTTTGATAACTGCAAAAATAATTGAACTGGCAATTATAGCTATCAGTAATATTCCTGCTCCTATTATATTCCATAGGGGAAGCTCTAATATTAAATTTACAAAATTATCCATTCCTGTCTCCTTTAGTTTTATGCTGACGAGGCTTAACTTACCTGTTTTAAAACACTGAAAATGTGCAGAGGTTTATCTTTTCCTTTAACTTTAACAGGTTTTAGTTCTTTTAGCTTAAAACGATCACCTATGAGGTCTCTTGTTTGCTGGGTGATAATTACTTCTCCTGCCTGTGCAACCCCTTCAAGTCTGGCAGCAATATTGACTGTATCACCAATAACTGAATAATCCATTCTTCTGGAACTACCCAGATTCCCTGAAATTAATGGGCCACTGTGCATTCCTATTCCCACTTGAAGATGGGATGCTTTCCCCCGGAAAAATTTCCTGCTTTTTGATTTTACAAGTTCCTGAATCTCTATAGCACAACCTACACCTGAAATTGCATCTTTATCGGGGTTTACAACCGGAACGCCCCAGGCTGCCATTATGCAGTCACCAATAAACTTATCTATATATCCATTATACTTAATAACTATTTCTACAGCTTCACTAAAATATTCATTTAAAATTTCAATAATATATTCCGGTTCTTTCCCCTCACTAAATGATGTATAACCTCTTATGTCAGCAAAAAAAACAGTTGCATCTTTTTTGCTTCCTCCAAGTTGTACAAGTTCAGGAGATTCCATTAGATTTTTGAGTACATCTGCAGACATATATCGTGAAAACATATCTTTAACAATTCTTCTTTCTTCTACTGCTACATTAGCTTTCTGTTTTAATTCCTGCTCTTTTGTCTGATCTGTAAAAAGAAGAGTTAATCCTTCGTGTTTTCCCATACGGCTTTTTAGTGGAGAGACATTCAGGGAGAAATCCATCTCAATATTTTCTTTGCTGTATATCCCTTCCAGACCCAGAATTTCATTATGGGAATCTGTTGTCGAAATTATTTCCTTTAATATTTTCTTATTTATTGAATTACTAAAAAATGCTCCCATATCTTTATCAATATTTCCCTCATCCAGGCCTAATCGTTCTGCAGCAGCCTGATTAAAGTAATGAATGCTACCTTTTCCATCTGTAGTTATTAATAAATTGGTCATAGAGCTGAATATGCTATCCTGATATCTTTGCAGATCCTCAATTTCTTTTAGTTTTTGTTTAACTTCCTGAAATAGTTCTACGTTATGAACCATTCCTCCGGATAGTTTTGTAAATGCATCAAGAAAATGAAGTTTGTTTTTACCATAAAAATCTATTTGTTTTGAATTTAATATTAAAATACCAATTTTCCTTTTTGCAGTATTTAAGGGTAGTACAATTGCACTATTCATATTTTCATTTAAAAGACTGTTTTTGAAAAATTTATCTTCTTTACTATGTACAATTAATGCTTCTTTGCAATCCTCAATAAATTGAATTAGATCAGAGTCTATGGAATAGACAGGAGGCACCTCATATTTTCCCCTTTTAAAAACCATTTTCAATGTATTCTGCTTTGTTTCTTTTAAAGGATAGGCGTATAAAACACCTACTTCAGATTTGCTAATATCCTGTGCTTGTCCAACCAGAATAGAAATAAGGGAAGTCCGGCTTTGATCTGTTGTCAGGAGGGCACTGGCTCTAACCAGCTCTTCAATAGTAGCTATACCCACAAACTTATACCTCTTTATCATTTGGAATCAGCGGTGGATCTAAGATGATTTAGCTCTCCAAATAGTATACCTAAATAATAAGACTAAGTTAAAAATTTTACAACCTATTTATTATTATAAAGATAATCTAAATTTAACTCTTCATGATAATGACATGAATTGTTGACAAACATGGGCGTGATACTATAATTAGGGTGAAAATCAAATTATGAAAATATAGAGAAGGTTAAATATTGTGGAAAAAGACTATGAAGAGTTACTTGAACAGGCAAAGATAGATCTTCCTGATAACAAAAGAATGTTGAAACATTTAAAGAAAAAGAACCTTGATGAACTTTTTCAAAAGCATCATGAAAAAGTATTTAAAAAGATTGATTGTCTGATTTGTGCAAACTGTTGTACTACAACGGGTCCTATACTCCTGGTTAGAGATATCGATAGGATTTCAAAATCTTTAAGAATGAAACCTGCAGTCTTTGAAGCTAACTACCTTCGCAGGGATGAAGAAGGTGATTGGGTGTTTAAAACAATGCCCTGTCCATTTCTGGGAAGTGATAATTACTGTCTTATCTATGATGTAAGGCCAAAAGCCTGCAGAGAATATCCTCATACTGATAGTAAAAACATGCATAAACTTTTTGATATAACATTGACTAATTCTACAATATGCCCTGCAGTGGCAATGATTCTTGAAAGGATTCGTGCTGAGAATGGTGATAAATGGACAAAAAAGCAAATTATGCAAAATCAGGATAGATAAGAGATTCCAGGAGCATAAAGTGATAAACGAACGAATAAATAAATTAAGAAAAATAATGAAAGATGAGGGATTGGATGCCTATATAATAGGAGGTAGCGATCCTCATCAGAGTGAATATACAGCAGAGCGATGGGAAACCAGAAAATGGATTACCGGTTTTACAGGATCTGCAGGTTTTGTAGTTATAACTGCCGAAAAAGCAGGATTATGGACTGATTCCCGTTATTACCTTCAGGGCTCAGCAGAACTTAAAGGAACAGAAATTAAACTGTTTAAAGTTGGATTTCCTGATGTTCCTGGTCATCTGGAATGGATTGTAAATGAACTTGATTCAGGTTCGATTATTGGAAGTAATGTGTGGACAACTTCTATAGAAAATAGAAAAGAGATAGAGTTGGAACTAAATAGGAATAGCTTGATATATAAGGGCAGCAGAGATATTTTGGGTGATGTCTGGGACAATCGGCCGGATTTCCCTGGTGAACCAGTTTTTCAGCTCGATATCAAATATACAGGTAGAACCAGGAAAGATAAAATATCTGATATAAGAGCGTGGATGAAAAAGAAGAAACTTGACTGGTCTTTTATCTCCTCTCTCTCTGATATTGCCTGGATTCTTAATCTAAGAGGTAATGATATAAGTTTTAATCCTCTTTTTATGAGTTATTTGTTAATCGGGAAAGGATCTTTATATCTTTATATTTGTAATGGTCAATTATCTCCAGAACTTTCAAAATTTCTAGAAGATGAAGGTGTTGTTCTTAAATCTTATAAAGAGCTCGAAAGTCATATAGCATCTCTTCCTTCCGGAAAGATCCATCTAAACCCGGAAACTTCTAGTGTGGGTGTTGATAATTTATTTATATTTGAATGGGAAAAAGTTTATGAGAGAGATATTTCTATAGGACTGAGATCAGTTAAAAATGAAACCGAAATTTCCTCAATTAAAAATGCTATGAAAAAAGATGGTGTTGCATTGGTTCGGTTTATAATATGGCTTGAAGAAAACTGGCCTGAAGGAAAACTGGATGAGGTTAGTATTGCTAATAAACTGGCCGATTATCGTAGCCGAAATGATGGTTATATTGGATTAAGTTTTGCTACTATTGCCGGATTTAATAGTCATGGAGCTATTATTCATTATTCAGCAAAAAAGGAAAGTGCGTTTACTCTGACAACTCCTGGTGTCCTTCTCCTTGATTCTGGAGGTCAGTATCTTGATGGTACTACGGATATTACAAGAGTTCTTATTTCCGGGGATGTCTCTCCAGATGTAATTCATGATTATACTCTTGTTTTAAAGGGACATATAGACTTGGCTCTGGCTATTTTCCCAGCTGGAACAAAGGGTTTTCAGCTTGATACTCTTGCAAGAAAAGCCCTTTGGGATGAAGGCAGAAACTATGGTCATGGAACTGGTCATGGGGTAGGTTTTTTTCTTAATGTTCATGAAGGTCCCCAGACTATTAGTCAAAAAGCTGTAAATGTTGAGATTCAAGAAGGGATGATTACATCTAATGAACCAGGAATTTATCTGGAAAATAAATATGGGATAAGAATTGAAAATTTAATTCTGACGATACCAAGTAATATTGGAAAGGATGAGGCTTTTCTTCAGTTTGAAACACTTTCTATGTGCCCCCTGGAGCTTGATCTTATAGATGCAGTTCTATTGACAGAGACTCAGAAAGAATGGGTTAATGATTATCATGATAAAGTATATAATACACTTGCTCCATCACTAGAAGATTTAGAAAGAGATTGGTTGAAAAGAAAAACAAGGAATTTATAGTGAGTGAAGATATGAAGCCAGTAGAAATTGAATCCAGAACTGCAGTTATACAAAGAGCATCCTGGGTTGGTATTATTGGAAATGGTTTTTTGTCCATAATAAAAATTACTGCTGGGATTTTTAGTGGTTCTTTTGCATTATTAGGAGATGGTATCGATTCTGCTACTGATATTGTTACATCAATTGTAACTCTTTTTACTGCAAAATTTGCAGATAGACCTCCTGATAAAGGCCATCCTTATGGTCATGGTCGTGCAGAGACAGTGGCAACAAAAGCATTGTCTTTTATTATTTTTTTTGCTGGTGCTCAGCTTGCATTTTCTTCTATTAAAAGTATTTCCAGTGTGGCAGAAAGATTAGTGCCTGAAATTTATGCCATTTATTTTGTACTTGTATCCATTTTTGGAAAAGCATTTCTTGCTTTTTATAAGTATAAGGCAGGGAAGAAAGTAAATAGTTCAATGCTTATAGCTGATTCGAAAAATATGATGAATGATATATTAATTTCATTTAGTGTTCTGGTAGGATTGATATTTACTTTTATACTAAAAATGCCTTTACTTGATGTGGTTACTGCGCTGATTGTGAGTATCTGGATCATGAAGGTGGCTTTTGATATTTTTCTTGAAACAAGTATAGAATTAATGGATGGATTGGAAGATCAGACTATTTACGATGAAGTTTTTAGTGCAACCTTTGGAGTTGAAGGTGTTAGAAATCCCCACCGTACCAGGATAAGAAAAATCAATACTATGTTTGTTATTGATATGGATATTGAAGTTGATGGTAATCTTTCAGTTACAGAAGGACATGAAATTTCTAAGAAAGTGCATGATTGTATTCAGAATAGGATTGAAAATATATATGATGTAATTATTCATGTAGAACCAATTGGAAATGAAGAAAAAAAAGAAAAATTTGGTTTGTCAAAAGATTCTATTGATTAAAATGAGTAATTAGAAATGGTGGTAGATTTAAAAATCTACACCTGAATACATACGTTATTAAATGTAGGGGTAGGGCTTGTCCCTACCCACACAGATCTGATAATAGCCCCTGTATCTATACCTGTATACAGGAGTTATGAATTTAAAAGGGGAAATAAATGGTAGATGCATTAAAAATAAATAACAATTTTTCTAAAAGAAAAGGTCCGGTAGTCCTTGTAATTATGGATGGTGTCGGGTTTGGAAAATATAAGGAAGGGGATAGTTTCGCTGCTGCTCACACAGAAATCCTTGATAAGCAGATGAAGGAGAACCCTATGGTACCCTTAAAGGCTCATGGAAAAGCAGTCGGACTTCCGGATGACAGCGATATGGGCAATAGTGAAGTTGGGCATAATGCAATTGGATGCGGTCGGGTTTTTGATCAGGGTGCAAAGCTTGTGTCAAATTCTATAAAGTCTGGAAAGATGTTTGAAGGTATTGTTTGGAATAAGCTGATCGATAATGTAAAATCCAAAAATAGTACTCTTCATCTCCTTGGATTACTCTCAGATGGGAATGTTCACTCCCATATTGATCATCTAAAAGCAATGATTACAAGAGCAAAGAAAGATGGTCTCAGTCGTGTTAGAATTCATGCTCTTCTTGATGGAAGGGATGTTGGTGAAACTTCAGCTTTTGACTTTTTTGATCCTTTTGAAGAGTTCCTTGGAGAATTGAAAAGTGATAGTTTTGATGTTGCCATAGCTTCCGGGGGAGGCCGAATGGTTATAACTATGGACAGATATAATGCAAACTGGAATATGGTGAAAGAGGGGTGGGAAACACATGTATTAGGAGAGGGCCGATCATTTACTTCCTCTCACGAGGCCATTGACACTTTAAGAAAAGAATCAGGAGCTATTGATCAGGATATTCCCCCTTTTGTTATAACTAATGGTGATACTCCTGTTGGAACTGTTGAAGATGGAGATAGTTTTATTCTTTTCAACTTTAGAGGAGACCGGGCTTTAGAGATTACTGCTGCATTTGAAAAGGGGGATTCCTTTGACAGATTCGATCGGAAACGTATTCCAGATGTTGAGTATGCGGGTATGATGGAATATGACGGAGATCTTCATGTGCCTGAACAATATTTGGTAACTCCTCCTTCAATTGATAAAACTATGTGTGAATATCTTACTGCAAGCGGTGTAACACAATATTCAATAAGTGAAACTCAGAAGTTTGGACACATAACATATTTTTTTAATGGAAACAAAAGTGGAAAATTCAGTGAAGAGCTGGAAAACTATGTGGAGATACCTTCGGATATACTTCCTTATGAGCAAAGACCATGGATGAAATGTGCTGAGATTGCTGATAATGTTATTGAAACTATTAAAGCTGGTGAATATGACTTTATTAAACTGAATTTTCCAAATGGTGATATGGTTGGTCATACAGGGAATTATGAAGCTGTTATATGCTCCCTGGAAGCCCTTGATCTAAGTATTGGAAGAATTAAAAAAGCTGTTGAATCTGCTGGTGGTATTATGGTGATCAGCGCAGATCATGGTAACTCTGATGATATGTTTGAACATAATAAAAAAACCGGTGAAGTTATCTATAAAGAGAATGGTACTCCAAAGGCAAAGACCTCTCATTCTCTTAATCCTGTTCCTTGTATAATTTATGACCCTGAAGGAAAAGGTGAGTATAAATCTACTCTTAAGGAAGGACTGGGTATAAGTGCCCTGGCTGCAACCTGTATAGAACTTTTAGGATTTGTAGCACCAGCTTATTACGACGAATCTGTTCTTGATATGTAATGTTGGGGCATGCCTTGCCTTTACCTGTAAAATGTGGCTGCCCCTATGACTTAGCCGGGAAAGGGTTGATTTTGTTGTATCTGCCAATCTCATCAGAAAAGATACCATTCTTTTCATATATTCTCACCTCGAAGTGTAGATGAGGACCTGTTGAGAACCCTGTGTTGCCTATAAGCCCCAGTTTCTGATTTGCATTTATATAAAATCCTTTCTGAAGAGAAGATTCTGTTTCCATATGTGCATAAAACGTAGCCCAGGCTGTAGCATTTGGATATAAAGAGCTAAGTTCTTCAGTCAGTACATGCTTTAGTGTTATAAAATTACCGTATCTATCATCCAGTCCTTTATCAATTACTGTGCCTGAGTATACAGCTACTATATTTCCAGGAGGATTCCCTTCTCTAATAATTTGTCCTGCATGATCTACATATGAGATATTACTCACATTAATTATATCAATTGCATAATGGGGTGTAGATCCACCACTTCCAAATGGATTTTCCCTATCTGTCATATAACCATCAGTAACTCTAAATCCTTTTCCATCATTCTGCTCATTTTTAATTTTTACAGGATAAATCATGTCTGAAAAAACGGGATGCCATCTTGTAAGGGGAATTACCGATTCTCTATTTGTTGCTAAAAATATTCTTGCCTGATATTCTTCTGTTGGTAGTCTTGATATTTCATAAATAACTTCACTATAAGTAGCTGCAGTGGTAATATTTCCTGCGATAAGCTTGTATGATTCTTTTCTCGCAGGTAGGTATCTTGTTAGTTCTTCTGACATACGTATGACATTTAGATAGGAATTATGCCGGTCAAATTCGAAGCTTTTCTGATTACTGGCAATATCATCTACTAATATTGTTATTTCATCCTCTGTATTGGCAAAAAAATCATCAACTTTTAGGTCCACTTGAGTGGAGTATTCTTCAATAGAAGATTTCATAGTTCTTTGGAATTTATCTATATTAAACATATAAATTAGACTTAATATTACTACACCAGTAACAACTGTGGATGTTACTACAAGTGCTGTATATCTGGAAATGATCATATTAAATCGATTTAATAGACTTCCTTTATTAACTATAGGGTCAGAAGGAAGCAACACATTCAAAATTTTATCTGACTGATCAATAATTTCTGAAAAATATGCTCCTCTACTTGCTTGTATTGCCAGTACGACTCCTATTCTTTCACTAAAATCATCACTTTCAATTTTAATATCTTTAAACATTACAGGGATATTATACTTTTCCAGGCTTGAAATTTTCCATAGTGATGATTTCTTAATATTCCAGCTTCTAAGAACTACCTGACCTCTTAAGGTGGAGGAGATTATTTCCTGAATAAAGAGCTCTTTATTGTTTATCAATAGAACACTTATCATATATGTGCCAGGGGTAACTCCATCAATAGTTATCCTGACAGGTTTTGTTGAGTAAGAAGAATTTTTGTTAAGCCAGTTTAAGGCTGTTTTTGCTATATTCACACAATTTTGGTGAATTCCCATTGCCATTTTTATTCCTGATCTTTTATTTCTATATCTGTTGTTTGTTTTTTAGGGTAGGGACGGTAGATACAAAAAAGAAAATAGTATATTTGCCATCTTTTTTCAATAGCTCAAGCCCCTGTTTAGGGTATATTATTACCAGAGGCGTTGTAATATAAATAAAGTAAATAAATTATCAGTTCCATTTATCTTTATAAAATTGAAATAAGAGCCTCATTGAATGCTGTACTGGGTCTCATTGCGTTGCTTAGCAAATTTTCATCCAACCAATAGTATCCCTTTAGATCTACAGTATTTCCCTGAGCGATATTAAAATCTTTTAGGATTGTCTCTTTGTTGGATGAAAGTTTTTCTGCAAAATTGGAAAAAAGGATCTGCAACTCCGTATTTTTATCCTGTCTGCTTAAAGCGCGTGCCCAGTAAAGTGCCAGATAGAAATGGCTGCTCCTGTTATCTGGTTCAGATACTTTTCGGGAAGGAGAATTGTTGTTCTCCAGCAATTGCTCTGTAGCTTCATCCAGAGCTTTGGAGAGTATAATAGCCTTTTCGTTATTAAATGCTTCTCCTAAATATTCAAGGGAAGCTGCCAGAGCAAGAAATTCTCCTAGTGAATCCCATCTTAGGTGTCCTTCTTTGGTAAATTGTTCAACATGCTTTGGGGCCGAACCTCCTGCACCTGTTTCGAAGAGCCCTCCGCCGTTCATAAGAGGAACAATTGAAAGCATTTTTGAACTGGTACCCAATTCCAGAATTGGAAAGAGG
This sequence comes from Spirochaetia bacterium, assembly GCA_027859095.1. Classification (GTDB taxonomy): domain Bacteria; phylum Spirochaetota; class Spirochaetia; order B11-G9; family B11-G9; genus JAJRQE01. Next base: position 15,190 of record JAQIBN010000006.1, read on the forward strand.
TCTGTTAGATAGTCCCTAAGAACATTTCCTGTAACAGAAATTGTATCTTTGCCTTCTTTTAGTCTTTTTAAAGAGAACAAAGTGGCATCTTCGGGAGGCAATATCCTGATATCCAGACTTTCTGTATCACTTAGAGGCAGATAATTGTTAACCTTTCTAATTATGTTTGCATCATGAGGTCGTTTGCTATCCAGCCAGAATACTGCAGGATTAGATGTAGTTCTTGCCCTTTTTACTGCCAGTTTTACCCAATTCCGAATTGGCTCATCTTTAACCTGACACATTCGGAAGATATCGCCCTTTTTCGCTTGCTGTTCCATCAAAACAGTTCCGGATTCATCAATAATCTTTATAGTTCCATTTTTCTCAATTTCGAATGTTTTATCATGTGATCCATATTCTTCCGCTTGCTGAGCCATTAATCCTACATTTGATACATTTCCCATTGTTTGGGGGTCAAAAGCCCCATAGGTTTTACAGAACTCAATGGTTTTTTGATACACACCCGCATATGCTCTGTCCGGAATAACTGCCAAAACATCATTCAGATTCCCTTCCGGGTCCCACATCTTTCCTGATGATCGTATGGCTGCAGGCATGGATGCATCAATCAAAACATCACTCGACACATGCAGATTTGTAATACCCTTCTCAGAATTTACCATAGCAAGCCTGGGTTGCTTAGCCAGACAATTTCCAATTAATGCCTGAATAGCCTGTTTTTCATTTTCCGGAAGGATTTCCAGTTTAGAATAAAGCTCTCCCAGCCCATTCTCCGGGGTAATTCCTAATTCGCTAAAAGTTGAATTATATTTCTCAAATACATCTTCAAAGAACACTGACATAAGGTGACCGAATATAATTGGATCCGAAACTTTCATCATTGAGGTCTTTACCTGTAAAGAGAATAATAAGTCCTGTTCTTTAGCCTTTGAAAGTTGGTCTTTTAGAAAATGCCTCAATATAGCAATGCTCATCACTGATGAATCCAGAATTTCCCCCTGAAGGAGTGGGAGCTTTTCTAAAATAATATTTTGTTCTCCTGATTCATTAATAAGTACAACCTGTATATCCTTATCCCTGTCTATAATAACGGATTGTTCACTCCCATAGAAATCACCCTCTTTCATACTTGATACATGAGTTTTTGAATCCTGACTCCATTTTCCCATTGTATGAGGGTGTTTCATGGCGTGTTTTTTTACTGCTTTTGGAGCACGGCGATCCGAGTTTCCTTCTCTAAGAACGGGATTAACAGCACTTCCCTTGATCAGGTCATATCTGCTCTTAATTTCAAAATCCTTTACTGACTGGGGTTTCCCGGGATATTCAGGCAATTTATATCCTTTTCCCTGTAATTCTCTGATTGCAGCCTGAAGTTGTGGAATTGATGCACTTATGTTGGGGAGTTTTATTATATTTGAGTCAGATTTTTTAACAAGTTTACTTAATTCCATGAGATCATCAGGAATAATCTGGTTTTCAGTTAAATATTCCGAAAAACAAGAGATTATTCTACCTGCAAGAGAGATGTCTTTTATCTCTATATCTATTCCAGCAGTTTTTATAAATGCGGATATAATAGGTAACAATGAAGCAGATGCAAGTGCAGGGGCTTCATCTGTTTTTGTATAAATAATTTTGGGATTCATATTTTCCTCTTTTTATGAATGTTAATTGTTTTGATGTGAAGATTTTAAATCACGTCAATGTTCTATATTTCTATCACATATGTATAGTGAAGTTAAAGCAGGATAATACTATATTCAATTTGTTGATAAAAGGGTTCTTTTTTCACTATTTTCTATGTGCCGAAGAACTGATTTTTCTGTAGCTCTAGAATCTTTGCTCTTTAATTTGTTCAAAATATCTAAATGTTCACTGCAGACTTCCTGAACAACGTTTTGATGGTTTTGTGCGACAGATTCTGCAAAGTATCTCATTCGGATAGAAATATGATGAATTCTCTGTATTGTTTCCCTGAGTAGTTTATTGTTTATATGAATGAAAAGGAGTTCATGTAAATCTTTATCGGTCTTCATATAATTGTGCAGTTCGTAAGCACTGTCAAGTATGGATTTTACCAAATTCTCAATACGCTCAATTTCATCTTTAACATCAAGATCTGCTGTAAGGCCACCAGCATAGGGTTCAAGTATTTTCCTCATTTCCCATGTATGTTTAATATCTTCCTTTGTAAACTCTGTTATGATGGCTCCCTTATTTGGAATAAGTTTCAGAAGACCTGAGTTTTCCAGACGAATAAGGGTTTCCCTAATTGGAGTTGCACTGACACCAAATAATCTTGCCAGGCGGTCTATCTGGATTATGTCTCCGGGCTTATATTCATTTGTAAGAATCGCATCCTTAATTTGTTCATAAATCTGTTCTCTTATTGGTACAATAGATGCAGTATTGCCGGTCATTCCAATTACCTCTCTCTTCGGTTTCGTGAATGATAATATGCTATTTTGAAGGATTAATAAATCTTTTATTCTTATCCAATCATTTTTTTTTACCCATTATGTAAGATTTTGCATATTTTGGGCGATTTATCTTGCATTAATATAAATTCTGCTATATCCTATATTATGTATTCTATATCCTATAGGATTATAAGTCAAGTTAACAAGGAGATATCATGACGGAGAAAGTAGCTGAGCATCTTGTCTCTCTGATTAGGCGTCATGGGGTGGAGCATGTATTTGGTGTGCCCAGTGGTGACTGGCTTCCTTATATGGAGTCTATGAAAAAGGGTGGAGTAGAATTTGTTCTTGTAGCAAATGAAGCCAGTGCTGGTTTCATGGCGACAGTCTATGGTTGGTTAAGAAACGTCCCTGGAGTCTGTTATGCAACAATTGGTCCTGGAGCAACAAATCTGAGTACTGGAATTGGCAGTGCCTTTTTGGATCGATCTCCTGTTATTGCCCTAACCAGTGAGCCTTCAGAGTCCATGCGGGGTAGAACTACCCAAATGGCTATCGATCAGCATGCTTTTCTGAAGCCTATTACAAAGTGGTCAACCAGACTTAATGAATCGACCATGGATGGAGTTTTTCAGAAAGCTGTTCATATTGCTACTTCAGAATATCCTGGACCTGTTCACATTTCGCTTCCCGGGGATATTGCAAATAAAGATGTTCCTGCCACCAGGCCTTATATAATCCCTACTCCTGTCTTAGCATCTCCTGATGACGCCTCTATAAGACGAGTGGAAGATCTTTTTAAAAAAGCAAAACGTCCAATTCTTGCAGTGGGTCTTTCAGCTGTACGCCTGGGTCTTGGTGATTATATCAAATCAGTTGCAGAACGTCATAATATACCTGTCGTACTGACTCCCATGGCAAAGGGACTTATAAGTGAAGATCATCCTTCCTATGCAGGTGTACTGTTTCATGCTCTCAGTAATCGTGTTGCTGACACTTATCGTCAGGCCGACCTTGTTGTAGGGATCGGTTATGACCCGGTGGAGTTCAACTATGAGGAATGGATGCCGGAAGTGGATCTAATTCACATGGATTCTGTTCCTGCAGATATTGATGCTATGAATTATCCTTCAGTTCTTAATGTTATAGGCCACCCCGGGGAAGCCCTTAAAAGGCTGACAGAAATGGATTCTATTCTCTCGGAATGGGATATGAAGGCTCTTGAGGAGCGTCGTAATGCAATGTTCGCTGAATTTATACCTAAGGGGGATTTTTTCGGCCCTCTTTCGGTTCTTTCTATTCTTCGTGAACTGCTTCCAGATGAAGGAATAATGACCTGTGATGTTGGCTCTCATACCCACTTAATAGGCCAGGCCTGGAGAACGCCTCACCCATATGGACAGATTATGACTAATGGCTGGTCCTCTATGGGATTCGGTATTCCTGCAGCCATAGGGGCAAAAATTGCACAGCCTGAGCGAGAGGTTGTCTGTGTTACAGGAGACGGTAGTTTTATGATGATGGCCGGAGAGATGGCAACTGCTAATCGCATGGGTCTTAATATAGTTGTTATTGTCCTTGCAGACCGAACTCTTGAACTGATTAAAATTAAGCAGGGAAGAAAATCCCTGGAAGTATATGGAACCACATTAAGCAATAAGGATATTCCATCACCTGAATCTATGTTTGGAGTACCTATATTAACAGTAAAGGATGAAGATTCTTATAGGGAAGCGTTGGAAAAGGCTTTCAGGATCGATGGACCTGTTATTATTGAAGCGCTTATCGACCCGTCAGAATATAATGGTCTTATCCTTCAAAAGCATAAATAAATATAGGAGTGTAATGATATGCGTAATACCGGCAAACCGGCAGATCTTGGTGCAAAAAGATTGGATACTATCCCCTTTTCGGGAATAAGAAAGGTTTTTGAAGCAGTAAGACAATTGGAATCAAAAGGAACAGACATTATTCATTGGCAAATTGGACGAACTGATTTTGATACCCCTGACAATATAAAAAAGGCTGCATCTGAATCTATGAAGAGGGGGTGATGTTCATTATGCGCCAAATCGTGGGGTCCCAGTATTAAGGAATGCAATTGCAAGACGAACAGAAAAAGATAACGGCATTGCAGTGGATCCGGAATCTCAGGTAATTGTTATGTCCGGGGCTAATGAAGGAATCTTAGTAGCTATGGAAGCATTCCTTGATCCTGGTGACGAGGTTATTATTCCAAACCCCAATTGGCATCATTATAAATCCTGTGCTCTTATAGCCGGTGGAGCCCCTGTTGAGGTTGATACTGTAGATACCGAAAACTTTTCTCTTAGAGCAGAGAAGGTAGCTGGTCTGATAACTAAAAAAACAAAAATGATATGTATTACCTCACCGGGAAATCCAACTGGATGTGTAAATACATTTATCCAGCATGGTGCAGCAGCAGGACTTGACGATGATCAGTCATTAATAGAAGAACGGATTGAAGAATTCGCTGAACGTCGCAGGATTATTAAGGAAGGATTGCTGGCAATAAAAGGGATTACTCTTGCAGAACCCATGGGTGCCTTTTATGCATTTCCCGGAATAAAGAGTTTCTAAAGGTTTAAAACTGGCAGTTATGATACTGTTGGTAATGGCTCTCTTTGCTGCTCCGTTATTTGCGGCTGCACAAAAAGAGGAAGCAGGTGAGAGTAAAAAGATCAGTATAGCCCTGCAATGCTTGGGGCACTTGTCAGGCTTATTTTAGATGGCACTTTATCCCGAAATGTTTGCCTCAATTACTGCTATCGTGTTATTTGCATCACTGGTAGTAAGTTCTCTCCAGCGATTGGAGGGCATATTGTTTTCAAAGAAAGGGAAGGCCGTTGGATAACGGTATTGGATTACGACATTATACAGAGGAGGCTATACAACAATGCAATCACAAGTAGTAACAACTGAACATATAATAGAAGTAAAGGGAATATCTAAAACCTATGATGGCGGTGTAGAGGCCATAAAAAATATTGACCTTCAAATACCCAGAGGGGAACTTACTACTCTTTTGGGTCCAAGCGGATGTGGAAAAACGACACTCCTTAAGATAATTGCCGGACTTCTTCCTCCAAGTGGAGGAGAGGTTCTAATAAATAATAAACCAGTACATGGGCCAGGCCCGGAACGGGCATTTGTTTTTCAGGATTTTGCACTTCTTCCATGGGCTACTGTTTTGAGAAATGTATCATTTGGTCTGGAACTTCGTAAAATGCCGAAGGCTCAGCGACACGAGATTGCCCGGAAGTATATTAGTGAGGTTGGGCTTGATGGATTTGAGAATTCTTATCCCCATGAGTTATCCGGGGGAATGCGTCAAAGAGTAGGCCTTGCAAGGGCATTAACTGTTGATTCTGACATATTGTTAATGGATGAACCCTTTGCTTCAGTTGATGAGCAGACTCGTAGAAAACTGCAGGATGATTTGCTTAAACTTCTGCAAATAGAAAAGAAGACTGTTATTTTTGTGACTCACAGTATTGAAGAAGCAGTATATGTCTCTGATAAAGTCGTGCTGCTTGGCCCAAGACCAAGCTCTGTTATGAAAATAATTGATACTGGACTGGATCATATAAAAAGCGATGGTGATATCCGTCGTGATAAGCATTATTTGGACCTGGTAGAGGATCTATGGCTTATTCTTAAACAGTATCTTACGTAGAGGGGTGAAAAAATGACAATATTTGGTAAAAAAATTCCTATGTTTTTTGCTCTTTTTATTTGGATGATTGTATGGGAAATTATCGGACGCATGGAATTATTATTTCTTATTCCACCTTTTACTAAAGTACTTACGGGGATGTGGGAACTCCTTGGCAATGGTAAATTCCATGCTGCTCTTGGCATTAGTTTCACCTCTTTTCTTTATGGTATGGGTCTGGCTATTGTAATAGGTATCCCACTAGGTGTACTAATGGGGCGAATAAAGCTGGTCGACGAATTGGCAGGTATGTGGGTAAATGTATTTGTAAGTGCTCCCCTTTCAGCTGTTATTCCTGCCCTTATGGTACTTCTGGGTTTTGGGCAGACTACAGTAATTTTTACAGTTATGCTTTTTGCTGTCTGGATAATTACTATCGATACAAGAGCGGGAGTAAAAAATATTAGCCCTTCTTTGATAGAAATGTCGAATTCTTACGGTGCAGGAAAATGGGACCTTTACAGTAAGGTTATTTTCTGGGCCGCGTTACCTGAGATCCTTGCTGGTTTGAGACTGGGATTAATTCGTGGTGTAAGGGGTGTTGTAGTAGGCCAATTGCTAATAGCTATTGTGGGCCTTGGTGAACTATTTGAACTATATTCCAGAAATTTTCTTATGGATCTTTTTTGGGCACTGGTTGTTCTAATTTTTATGTTTGCATATGTAATAAGTGAAATAGTCAATCACTTTGAACAAAAAGTAGAATTCTACGCAGGACAGCGTTAATTAAAGTATTATAGGTTTCACATTTTCATATGGGTATGGTTGGAATAGAGATGATTGATACTTTAATAAAAAGGGAGATACCAGTAAGGTTCTTGCTCTTAAACCACTTCACGATTATGCAAAAATTAAGCGGGTAATTGTATCTACTTACCAGGCTGTTTCAGGCTCAGGTATTAAGGCCTTTGAGGGACTGAAAAGAAAATTACTGTTGAGAAAGCAAGAGAATTGTTATTATCAACTCCTGGAGTAAAACTGGTTGATGATGTTAAAAAAAATCTCTATCCAATGCCATTATACTCTAATAATGAAGACCTGACTATGGTAGGTAGAATACGAGAGGATCTTACAGTAGCCAACGGTTTGAATATCTGGGTTGTTTCAAATAATATCAGAAAGGGAGCTGCATTGAATGCAGTACAAATAGTTGAAAAACTCATAGATCTGAATATCGTATAGAAAAAAGCACCCCAGATGGTTCAGATTACTGATTTAAAATATTGTGACCCAGTGCCTTGAAGATGGTTTAGGGCTGGGGGGGTGTCAAATTTGTCTCTAAAGAGGAAATATCCTTTTCAATTTTTTTTATTTTGCCTGTCATTTGATTTATTCTGTATTCGATGGAATTAAGTATCCAGAATTGAAAATGATTAAACTTATGCTGGGAATGAATCATCCATACTATTTTTATTGATACCAGTAGAACACTTAGCTCGAGAGAAATAAAAGATGGAAGCCAATGAGTTGTTATTTCAGTTATGAAAAAGAAACTTATCAGAAGAAGAAATACAATATTGATTATTGTATCGACTTTTGAATATGATTTTCCTCCAATTTTTCCCAGCTTATTTTTTATTTCATCACGTTCCTTATTATTTTCCTGAATTTCTTTAAGAATTTCCTCTTTCTTCTCTTTCAAATCTTCAGTATTTTGAGTGCGGCCATCTGTAGTACTCATCGAAAGGCTCCTATTATAATAATTTGTGAATATATAAGTGCAAATATCAGCATTGTGATTATAAGCGGCAGCAATGATATTAAACTCTTTGCCAGGCTTGTTTTAAAGTGCTCATTGGTTACAATAAGACATATATGTACCGGAGACATCATAACTCCCATGAATCCGAATGAGAATGCAAGGGAAACTGTAGAGAGTATTTGATACAATGCGGGATCTCTTCCCAAAAGGGAAATTGCAATTGGAATTGAAGCTCCTGCAAATCCAACTGTTATTCCTGTTGTGAGGCCGCTGACAAAAGGGATAATCATTATTAAGGCAATAATAGGGATGCCAAGATCATCAAGTTCCATTCTCATCTGATCCATCAAAAGTACACCATTGGGCATTCTTGCTTCAATAAATGCTCCGTAAATACTGACCAGCACTACTATAATAACCATAATTACAGGTTTTTTATTTATTATTACTGCCTTCCAGTCTAACATAGATAGTGGCCTTTCAAACTGAAGAAGAATCATGGCACTCAATAGACCTATACTCATGGGCAGGTATTTACTAATTATAGAAATTTTAGGGAAAAATACTAATATAATTATATAAACAACAATAACTACCACTATCGGAGATATTAGTTTGTAGATCCCTTTATTGGCTTTTGTCTTGATAATTTTCTGATTTTTTACCTTTCGAAGGAGGAAAAAATACCCGGTAGCTATAGCTGCCACAGTCATAGGGAGTCCTAGAAGGAATAGCTGCCAAATTGGTAAGTTGACAATATTTGCGGTTAAAATCAACCCTGGATAAAGTGGCCATGTATATTCCCAAATGTGTCTGAACCAATAGTTTATCTTTGTTTTTAAAGCAGGATCAATAATAGAATTTTCATCACAGTCATCAACCAAAGGGGCAGAGAAAATTGCTCCACCTGGCATAGGAAGAAGCCCTATAATTGCCGGAAGAACTGCTATAGCCCCCTTCACTGAAAGTTTCACCTTTATTGTATCAACAAGATCTCTCATTATACCAGCTTTTGCCATCTGGGATGAAAGCCATATAACAAGGAAGATAATTGCAGAAAGCATGGCATTATCTATACTGTAGAATTCTGTCCAGCTGATGGATCCTATAGCAGATATTGAGTGACCTGACCATAAGGCCAGGGTTACTGTTCCAGCAAGAATAGAAAATGCCAGATTTTTTATCATCTTATTGGCAATTAAAATAATGGAAAGTGATGCTAGAATTTTAACAAGTACTGGTATTATCATTGAAAACTAACCTATTCATTCTTTGTTGCTGATATTTTTTCGGAAATATTCATAAAAGCTTCAAGTCCTATGGCATCAAAGGGGTTTGTTGGGGATCCTTCTCCGCTTCCAAATATCATAACTTCCGGAAGTTGAATTTTCGCCAATTCAGCTGCAACTCCTATTGCTGTTTCTTTTTCCAACTCAGCTTTATCTCTGGGAGTTATACCTGCCTGAACCAATAATGTTGCTCCCTTGGCTTCAGCTTCTCTGATGCTAAGATTGGCTGCTGCTTCCTCTTCTGCTCTCTGTTTGTTTAATTTTGATACTTCAAACTCTTTTTCTGCTTGTGTAACGGCTTTTATTTTTAAAACTTCCTCTTCTGCTCTGGCTACAGCAATCCGTGCTTTCCCTTGTTCTTCTGCAGTAATTGCATCTTGTTTGGCTCTTTCTGCATTAGCCTGGGCAACAATTCTTTGCTGTTCAGCTTCTTTCTTTTTCGAAATAAGAGAATCTATTGTTGCATCAAAATCAATATCCTTAATTACAAACTGCAGGATCTCAATATCATATCTAATAAAAGGTGAAATTTTTCTTACAACTGCTTTTCCGGATTCATCATATTTAACTTTAACAGTTCTTTCAATGAATTCCTTCCCTTCAAGATTTGTATATATTCGTTCTTCAGCAACAGTTTCAAAAATCCCCCTTCGAATCTGTTCTTCTGCCAGGGTAGTAAATTCTGATCGTCTGGTTGAATAGGATTCTTCTGCCTTCATTAGGGTAGATGTTTGCATAAGAGCTTCAATTACTACCTGTCTGATAAGATCGCTCTGTAGCTTGTCATAGGATTTGAAATCCTGGTGCAGTAGTAATTGATTCTCTTCTTTTAAGGATAATCTGAATTTTATAGAACCTGATATATCAGCTGTTCCTCCATCATTAAAACGAACTCTGATGGTAGCAGCAGCCTCCCCCGAACCGCCTTCGAGATCAGAATTACTAAAATAATTCATATCAGATATTTGGTAGGTTTCAATTGATCCAAAGAATTTACCATACATACCTGGTTTATCATGGACAGAAATTTTTCCGGTAATTGCAGCCTGCTTTATCTGGTAGTAACCAGATTTGTTTGTGGAAACAAGATAGCTGGAAGATGTAAAGATTACTCCACCCAGAATAACAAGTATTACTATTGTACCTATCAGTTTTTTCATATTCTCCTCCTCTAAAGTGACAGTATAACAAAGAGTTTAAAACTATTCTATTAAGCTTTTTGCGCTGCATCACATTTTGAATTTAAAAAGTAGCTCTTATCTAATCCAGGTACTAATATCTGGCGCAAAATAGCCAAAAACAAGCTGTTACCATAGATATCACAAAATCCTCTATTGACAATAGTAAAATGAATTCTTACTTTACTCAGGAAAGTTAGTAAATAATGAGGAATATAAATCTTGATTAATAATAAAGCTGTAGTTGTACTTGGAGCAAGCCCTAAGACCAGTCGTTATTCCAACATGGCAGTAAGGCAGCTTAAGAGTAACGGATTTCGAGTAATACCTGTAAATCCAGGGCATTCTAATGTAGAAGGATTGGAGACTGTATCAAGGTTAAGTGAAATTGAGGAACCAGTTCATACTTTAACCCTATATTTGAGTCCGGTCTGGAGTGAAAGGATTGCAGAAGATATACTTAATTTAAAACCGGATAGAGTAATATTTAATCCTGGAACAGAATCCTATATATTAAGAGAATCTTTAAATAATTCTGGAATACCATATATTGAGGCCTGTACTTTAGTAATGCTAAGTACTGGCCAATTTAGTAATTAATCATAGTAGAATATGAAAATAATTGTACAATAAAATATAACAGAGCCTGCCTTATCTGAAAATACAAAAATTATTGAGTCTAAATCTTTTTAGTGTAAAGAGATAGTTATACGAGGAGATTTGATCTAGTTGGCACGTTTTTTGCATACTAACTACAGTAGGTTATTTTAAATAGGTGGTTTATTTATGTCTGAAGCAGCTTTGCTTAAAAGTTCTGCATATATTAAAGAAATAAAGATTGAAGTTGTAAGGAAGTCTATTCATATGATGGTGGCTTTTGTACCTATGCTGGCAAGATATAATCTTGTTTTAACATTTAGTGCACTTGTTGCCGGTCTTTTGCTCTATACCTATTCAGAATTTATGCGTTTGAGGGGTGTACAAACCGCTTTAATTTCACAGATTACTTCAGCAGCAACTAGAGATAAGGATAAGGGTTTTGTTTTTGGACCGGTTACTCTTGCAATTGGAACACTTATGGCCTTGATGTTATATCCGGAACCGGCAGCAGCAGTTGCAATTTATGCTCTCGCTTTTGGAGATGGATTTTCTGCACTCTTTGGTAAGCTTTTTGGACGTATGACGATTCCTTTTACTGGTGGTAAAACATATGCTGGTTCAACTGCATGTCTACTTTCAGTTTTTCTTACAACACTGGCTGTTTCCGGGTCCCTTAGAGTGTCTATTATAATTGCAGTATTGGCTACGTTCCTTGAATCACTTCCTTCTGGTGATCTTGATAATATGATTATCCCTGTTGGGACAGGTTTTGTTGCAGTTCTGGTAATGTAGGATTAAGTCCACTGGTATATTTTGTGAATTTTGTATCCGAACAGAGCTGTTCCCATAATAAGGCTCAATATAGCGATATAGCTAAGAGTCTCAGGAATTAAAGTAAAAAGTATTTCATTTCCTACAGAAATTAACCCCACAGCCAGAGCAAGAAACAGATACTCATGATTATTATTTTTTATAGCTCCGACTAAAAAATTTAGTACAGCAAATAATTGTAGAATTATAAAAATTTTATTTATTCCATATTCAGATCCGGTTCCTTTTAAAAGGATAATATTTGTCTCTAAAAGATCAATTGGTATTGACAGTGACAGGATAAATGAAATTAACATTATTAAGAGAAGAAAAGATTGCTGTTTTTGAAATGGTATACCTGTTGAAAATAATCCTGATGTGAATAAGCATAAAATTATTACAATTTTTTCAAAATAAACAACTCTTGATATTGTCTCAGATAAATAAACAGGATATCCCAGAAATCCATCTACAAGAAATAAGCTACGAAATGAAGTAAATGAAAGGGCAAGTAAAGCAAGACTAAAGAAAAACATTTCGGGTGAGGCAATTTTTTTAAACAGACTTCGTAATATAAGACCTGCTATAACAACAAATAAATTCTTTATAAAAATCAGATATAGGACATTGAATGGAGAATGATTCAAGGTCAGTTGATTAAACTCTTCAGGTATAATAACTCCATTTAGTTTCAAGTGCAGAAATATAATTACAATTATTATAAGAACAAGCATAATTATAGATATGTATATTGCAATTTGGGTTATGTAGGAGCGTATAGGTCTCATAATTGTATATTAAACGAGAAAATATAAAAATTGCTACAGGGAAGATGAGTTTCTTTCGATAATTTTTACTGGGAGGATCTCAAAATGAGAAAAATAGTGGTAATATTGGTATTTCTTTTATCTTCTTCTTTCATTTTTTCTGGAGATATTGCTCAGTATATTAATCTGGGGTTTTCCAGTGATTCAAAATATTTCATGTTTGGACAGTATGGTATTAGTACTGAAGATACAAAAGCATTTGCTGAAACATATATAGTGGACGTATCCAAAAATGATTTTATTACTAATGGTGTAAACAGCAGGAAATTTTCTGAAGAAATACTTCCTGGTCAGGATGGTCTTGGTGCTCTTTTTACAATTCTTGAAGATTCGATTACTGTAGCTGGAAAAATTGGGATTAATCATATTTCAACTGGACGGGTTGTATATCTATTAGTAAATGGTGCAAAACCCAAAGAGCGTCTTGAGTTTAGAGATTTTTATAAGGACGATGCCTATACAGTAACTCTTGTACAGGAAAGTTTTGGGTCTGATGAGAATATAAGTTCAACTTTTCATATCAATTTATCAGTTACAGATAAACAGGAAAAGATAAGAACTTATACAATAGGACTTCCTAATTATAAAAGGCAGAATGTATTAGGATACAGAATCAAGCAGGTTGTTTTTACGCCTTCAGAAGAAGGTCTTGTATTTGTAATAGAGAAAGAGTTTTCAGGGTCTCAAGGTAAGTTTATTCGCTATATGGTTGAAACACTGGTATTTTAAAAAATTTATCTGTAGAGACGTTGCCTGGTCGTGCGCTTCGCTTACTGCTCGGCTATGCGACCTTAGCATGCAACATCTCTACCATTATACACAGAGAACATAAAGTGTAAAAGTAAAATTATCATGCAGGAGTAATAGAACCATCCAAATCCCAGAGGTCAGTCCATTCCTGCCCATCTTTCCAAAGAAAAACATGCCCCTTTATAAGCCTGCAGTTCCGATCTATCCCTTCGAAAGCTTTCATCTCTTCCCCTGTCAGTAAATCACTTGTAACAGCCTGGAGATTACTAAGAATATTCTTCCTCTTTGCAGAAAAAGGAATAGGCACCTGCCCCCGCTGGACAGCCCACTTCAGACAAACAACAGCAGAATGAACCCCCAATCTCTCTGCAGCAGCTACAACTACCGGGTCTTCAATATCAACAGTATCAAGACTTGTACGATCCCGTTCCGGGCGCCCCGGTGAACCTATGGGGCTGAAACCTATGGGAAGGATGCCATTTTTTACAACATAATTAAAAAAGTCCGGTTGCTGAAAATGGGGATGAAGCTCCATTTCATTACATGCTGGTTTAATATTACAGTCCCCAAGAACCATATCCAGCTTTGGAATTGTCATATTAGAAGTACCTATGTGCCGAACAATCCCCATTTCAACAAGACTCTCCATCTGCCTCCAGGTCTTCATATAATTTTCGTGAATATAGGGTTTGGAATCAGGGCTGCGGGAGTCTATGTCACAACCCGGAGAATGATAGTTAGGAAAAGGCCAGTGAACAAGATAAAGATCAAGATAATCCAAACGAAGATCTTTCAAAGTTTGAGCACAGGATAGAAGAACATCCCCATCACCGTGTTTATCGTTCCACACCTTGGAAGTTATCCACAAGTCCTCCCTTTTCAATACTCCACTTTCAAATACCTCTTCCAACACCTGTCCAATTTTATCTTCATTACTATAGACTGATGCACAATCCAGATGTCTGTATCCCAAAGAAAGAGCTTCACGAACCGATGTTGCTACATCTTCATGAGACACAGAATCACTTCCGAAGGTACCAAGACCTATAACAGGTATACGGGCCCCGGTATATAACTCTTTCGAAGGAACCTTTGATGGATCAACTCCATCACTTGCCAATTTAAAGGCTGTATTTTTTATATTCATTGTATGCCTACCTTACTTCTTCATCAAATACAACAGCAACTTTCCCACATTGACCGCTGGACATTAAAGCATATGCCTTATCAGCCTGATCCAGTGTAAAACGATGAGTTACAAGATCTTCCGGATGGATTCCCCAACGCAGAATTCGTTCTACTAGTTCTTCCATCCTCCAGATATTGGTCACCCAGCTTCCATATATAGTCTTCTGATCATGAATAATATCCGGACTTGGTTGAAATTCCACAGTTCCACCCTCACCGATAAAGACAATCTTTCCCCATTTTCGGGCAGCCTGAATACAGGTTAGACGTGCCTTATCATTGGCAGAGCATTCCACAGTTTTTTCACATCCCTGCCCATCTGTTAGAGCTCTGATCTCATCAACATTATCAGGGCCAGCAAGTATAACATGATCAACCAATCCAAGTTTTTTTGCTATTTCCAATCTTTCAGGTATGACATCTATTCCTATGGTCATACTTGCCCCCATAGCCTTTGACAACATTAAAGCAGCAAGACCAACAGGTCCCAATCCAGTTACCAGTACCCTGTCGTTCCCTGATATCCCAATTTTTTCCAGTCCTTCATATACTGTCCCAAACCCACAGGCTACCTGAGCACCATCGGTGTAGGTTAGTTCGTCAGGCAGATAGACAAGATCTTTTTCTTCAGCAATAATGTATTCAGCCATACCTCCGTCTCTCTGCCATCCATAAGCTTTCCTATATTCCTCACTGGTACAGCTAATCATATAACCCCGTCGGCAATCGTTGCAAACACCACAACCGGAAATATGATACACAATTACTCTGTCGCCTTTTTTAAACCGTCGTAATCCCGGTCCTTCGGCAACAACCTGCCCACAGGGCTCATGACCGGCAATCACACCCTGGTAACCTTCAGGGCCTTTCCCAAGATGCTCATGGTAAATGGCTCTTATATCACTACCGCAAATGGTAGAGGACTTTGTTTTAATAAGAACCTCTCCATGTCCTGGAACAGGAACATCATATTCTCTAAACTCCACCGTACTATTTCCAGGTAGAACAGCACCTTTCATCTTTTTATTCATAACAAACTCCTATCTATCTTTATTTATTCTATTTATTTTGAATAAGATCCTGTATACGATCTAATTCTGATTCATCCTTTCCAACTTTCATATGGTGGAGACTCCATACTTCCTTCTGTGAAACAGATCCGCCCGGGACAAGCCTTGTTAGAGGTGAAAGAGATTCAATCTCAAGAAAACCCGGCTGTGTAAAAAATTCGGCGTTACAGCCCATATCAGGATAAACTGCTCCTGCTTTGAATGGATGCTGTTTTAGAAAAACCATATCTTCAAGACAGTAAGCAGCCCATCCCTTTGTATTATTTACACCAATTTTTTGTTTCGAAGGGTAACTGTCATCCTGTTTTAACTGTATATAGCGTTCTCCCCAAATAAACCTGGGGTCATTCATCTTTGTAAAATGCCACAATACAAGAGGTCTTGCAGGGACAAGAGCTTCAGGATGCGAGATATACTCTTCCTGAGGAATAATAACACGTCCTCCAGGAGCCATAACACTCAGACACCAGGCTGCTAACTCAACATCCCATACACCCTTATTGATAATTTCATGGTCAAGTACAACCCTGCTTCCCTCGATTGATAGGTCAATACTGATTTTTTTTCCTATTTTGGTTCCTTTTTCATCTATAGGCATAAGAGTAAGAGTCCTTCCATTCCAGTCATAAGGAACAGGATCGTTATCAGGATAGTATGTTCTGGGAAAGACTTCAGGGGCATGCCATAAACGATGGCCTCCATAACTCTGCCACTCATCCACTTTAGGGGCAGCCAACTGTTCATCAAAATTCTTAAACAGATTACCTTCTCCTGTAAATCCATAAAACAGGATTCTTGGTCCAAACTCAGTACTGAGAATCAAATCAACAGTACCATTTCCCAATTTCAAACAATTTTTGACTAGTCCAAAATCTATTACATCAAGTGAAACACTCATAGAAACTCCTTGTTTATTGACTATAACGCTGTACATCCCAAAATTGAATGGCTATAATTGACGAGTACATACCAATAATTGATCTGGAGACAATAATGCCTCTAAACCAGAAATCAATCATAGAGACCCTTGAACCTGAGTATTTTTCAAAGCAAATTCATCAGGCCAAGCGATTCTACCGTATTTCGGAGAAGCAAAAGCCCGGTTCAGGTCAGGAATCCCAGGTTATTGCCGGGGGAAGAGAGACATGTTCTTCAGGATATCTGGTATCCAGGGAGACATTTCCCTATCATACAATTGAATTTATAACCCGTGGGCATGGCAAGCTAATACTGAATGGAGCAATATGGGAGCTTAGTCCGGGTACAATTTTCTCATATGGTCCTGGTATAGCTCATGAAATTAAAAATGATACAAAAGAACCAATTGAAAAATATTTTGTAAATATTGCGGGGGAAAAAGCTGCATATCTTCTGACTGGAGAATTGTCATTATCTGGGAAGGTTTTACACACTTCAACCCCCCATTCGCTACTGGCTACCTTCGAAGAACTGATACATTTTGGTCTTTTTCATTCACCATGGAGTGATAAACTTTGCTCCAGTCTGGTAGATGTTCTTATCTATAAAATCGCAAGCTCAGCTCTGACTCATGGGGATCCGGTTACAACAGCTTTCACAACATTCCAAAGGTGCAGGAACTATATAGGAGCCCATTACATACAATTCAGGACATTGGAATCTATCTCAGAAGCATGTGGTATTTCTCCACCATACCTATGTCGATTATTCCAAAAATTTGACCATCAGTCTCCCTACCAATACCTCATACGTCTGCAAATGAATCATGCAGCTGATTGTATTTTGGAAAAACGTTTACAGATACAGGAGGTCGCTATGAGTATGGGGTTTGAGGATCCACAACATTTTTCAAGAACCTTTAAAAAAGTTATTGGCATTTCTCCTACAGATTTGATCCGGCAGTCTTTAAGATAAACTATTTTAAATATTTTCGAATACAATTCGAATATGTTACGAATATATTATTATCATGATTGGGGAGTTTAATTGTAATATTGGTTATTGTAAATTGATTACTTGCTAAGTGTATTTATATCAATTAGAATTATAAAGATTTAACAGGGAAAAAGGATTAAATATGATTATCAGTTTAGGAGAAGCACTTATCGATTTTATCAGCCAGGAAGATCTGGAATTTAAAGGATTCCCCGGGGGATCTCCAATGAACACATCTATTGCCATTTCCCGTTTGGGCATTCCCTGTCAGTTTCTTGGTAGAATAAGTACTGATATATTTGGGAACCGACTTATTGACCATCTAAAAATAAATTCAGTTGGAACAGATATGGTTCTAAGAACTGATGACAATACAACACTTTCGTTTGTACAAAAG
This sequence comes from Spirochaetia bacterium, assembly GCA_027859095.1. Taxonomy (GTDB): domain Bacteria; phylum Spirochaetota; class Spirochaetia; order B11-G9; family B11-G9; genus JAJRQE01. The sequence continues at coordinate 33,077 of JAQIBN010000006.1, forward strand.
CAAGCTGATGGTCAGGTAAGATACGGTTTTTTTGCAAATGGTACAGCAGACAGAAACCTACCAAAAGTAGAATTAAATAAAATTGTTTTACCAAAAGAAGTTAAAATTCTTCATTTTGGATCTATTTCCCTTTCCATGGAACCCTGCGGATCCACAATAAGTGAGTTTCTTCAAAATAATTGTAAAAATATGATGTTGTCTTTTGACCCAAATATAAGACCTTCTCTTGTTCCAGATAAAAAAATATACATGGAACGATTTAATCAGTTATGTCGGATAACTTCAGTTTTAAAACTTAGTGATGAAGATCTTATCTGGCTATATCCTGAACAGACTACTGAAAAAGCTATTGGCCTTCTGCTCGAATCAGGAGTTTCTCTTATAGCTCTTACAACAGGTAAAACAGGGGCATTACTAATTAATAAAAAAAACAAAATCAGTTCACCCTTATTTGACCTTCCTGTAGCAGATACAATTGGTGCAGGAGATACTTTCCATGGAGCAATGCTTTCCTATCTCTATAAGAAGAATTGGCTGGACAGAGCTACATTGAAAAACCTTACTAAAGAACAACTCAGTCTTCTTGGGAATTATGCAAATAAAGCAGCTGGAATTAATTGTTCAAGGTCTGGTGCAAATCCACCAACAGAACTGGAAATGGACAAAGAATGGGAGATTAAGTAATGGAAGTATCACTTGTAATATCAAAACTAATGCCTGTTATTCTAATAATTGCTCTAGGGTGGATACTAAGAAAATTTAAGTTTATTACAGATGAAGGAAATAGCTTTCTAAAAAAATTAATAGTTAACGTAGGTCTTCCGGCTGTACTATTTGTATCATTTCTAAATATGTCCATGACTATGTCACTATTATTTTTAATTCCAGGTATTTTTATACTCAATGCTCTACTCCTTTTATTTGGAAAGTTTGCAGGTTCTTTTGTTGGAGGGAAATATTCTCCTTTTCTTTTTACGGGTTTTGAATATGGGATGTTTGCAATTGCTGTTTTTACTGCAGCTTACGGAACAGCATCAACATCATACATAGCTATTATAGATTTGGGACATGAATTGTTTATATGGTTCGTTTTTGTGACTGTACTCCTTTCAGTTTCCGGTAACAAACAAACAGTAAAAGGAACCCTCATTTCATTTATCAAATCTCCGATAATTCTGGCTATTACTATTGGTATAATTGGGAATGTATTAAATTTAGGAGAAATTATTAATTCCAATCCTATTTCAAAAGGACTTTTAACAACAATTGAAATGCTAATGTCTCTGACTGCTCCATTAATATTATTGTCTATTGGTGCAGGACTATCATTATCAAAATCAGGAATAAGCTTTGCAGCAAAAGTTACTGCAATCAGAATGCCAATAGTGCTTGTACTAAGTTATATAATTGGAAAGCTGGTACTTAGGAATTTACTGGGATTACCGTTTGCCTATGAAGCGGCCCTGTTTACACTCTTTATAGCACCTCCGCCTTTTATTATTCCACTGTTTATGCCTGATAAAGATTCTGTTGAGCGAGGTACAATAAATACAACACTCACTTTTTATACCATTGTGTCACTGGTTTTATTTGTAATCTATTTTTCGTTTAATCCGGTATTGTAATCAGAAATTCCTGGTTTATACATGATTAAATAAGTATACTATACATATGAAAAAGATAATATTAATAGGACTTACACTGATATTCTCTGGAATTATCGCAAATAGCCTCATAGCAGATGAAATAAATACAGGACGCTTTAACAATCTGGCAATTGGAGGCTACGATCCTGTAGCATATCACCTCCTTGGAAAACCTCAGAAAGGAAGTAAAGATTTTGTAGTAATATGGAAAGGAGCAGAATGGCGCTTTTTATCCCAGGAACATCTAGATCTTTTTGAATCTGATCCTGAAACCTATATTCCCCAATTTGGTGGATTTTGCGCCAACGGACTCTCTGATGGTCATAAAATTAGGGGTAATCCAAAAATTTGGAGAGTATATAATGATAAACTGTTTCTGTTTTATTCAAAAAATGGCAAAGAAAGTTGGATTTTGGATACTGATAATAAAATTAATTTAGCCAGTGATTATTGGGAAAAAGTGAAGTATGACTGAATAAATTTTATTATTACTGTGTTTTGAATGCTAAATAAGTAAAATATAAATAATCTTAGGGTATGAAATAATTCATTTGCCATCTTCAATTCTTCACCTAATTTATTCATAAAAAAAAGACTGGTATAATCAACAATAAATATTCTGCTTTTTATTTTTACAACAGTAGTTGTTTCTATCATATCTATGGAAATTATATTTAATCTAAAATATTTTGTACTTTATAAAAAGTTCTCCGCAGTTCAGATACTATACAAATTCAATTTCAAAGGACATTTTTGCTACAACAGAAAGTGTTTGATAAACAGAACAGTATTTTGAAGCAAGTTCAATAGATTTTTGAAGTCCCTTTTCATTTTTACCATTTTGGATAATAAATTTAACATTTACCCATTTCAAAATTCTTGGAATTGATTTTTTATTATCTCCAGTAACTTCTACTGTAGCTAAATCAAATAAAATTTTTTTCTTATCTGCAATTTCTAGAAAATGAACAAACATGCATGACCCTAAAGCACCGAAAATCAAGTCATATGGCAGGATATTCCCATTACCAATAAGGATATTCCCTTTAGGAGTAACTACCTCTCCTTCATATGTGTTTCTGAATTTCATATATATTTTGTTTAATGACATTAGACACTCCAATAATATATCTTTTTAAGACAATAGATCTTCAAGGTTAAAATTATACATTCAATATTAAAGGTAACTTCTAGTATTAAACTAAAAAACTTTTACTCGAATTCCCCGGACAAATGATCACTAAAAACATGACATGCAGAAAAATGACCGGGTGAAATTTCTTTAAACTCAGGTTCAGTTTGTTTGCAAATATCCTGGACATAATTACACCTATTGGCAAATCTGCAATTATCCTTGGGATTAATAGGTGATGTAATTTCACCTTTTAGAATTATTTTATCGACTTTCCTATCTAAAGTAGGACGTGGTATGGCTGAAAGAAGAGCCTTAGTATATGGATGAATAGGGTTGCTAAAAAGCTCTTCTGCAGGTGCTTTTTCAATCAATTTACCCAAATACATAACAGCAATATCATCTGAAAAATGGTTAACAACCGATAGATCATGGGTAATAAAAATATAGGTAAGTCCCAATTTTTGCTGAAGTTCTTTCATAAGATTTAGAATTTGTGCTTGAATTGAAACATCCAGGGCAGAAACAGGTTCATCACAAACAATAAATTTTGTATCAAGAGAAAGTGCCCTTGCAATTCCAATGCGCTGTCTTCTTCCACCATCCAACTCATGTGGATAGGTATTCATCAACCGTCTGGAAAGGCCAACAAGATCCATTAATTCAAGAACACGTTCAAAGCGTTTCTCTTTATCGTTTATAATTTTATTTAATTTAATTGGTTCTTCAATAATTTCACTTACAGTCATTCTTGGATCTAGGGAAGAAAATGGGTCCTGAAAAATAATTTGCATTTCTTTTCTGAGCTCTCTCATTTTATTTTTTTTGAGTTCTCTTATATTTTTTCCCTTATAGAATATTTCTCCATTTGTGGCTTCCAGCAATCTTAAAATAACTCTTCCTGCTGTTGACTTTCCACAGCCCGATTCGCCGACAAGTCCAAGCGTCTTTCCCTCTTTTATTGAAAAACTAACATCATCCACAGCGTGTAGTTTCCCTTTAGGAGTATCAAAATATTTCTTTAGATTTTTAACTTCCAGTAAAAATTCAGACATTAGAATATTTCCCCTCTTATTTTTTTCCACAATTTAATTGAAAATCAGAATTTCCGGAATATAAATGACATTCACTAAAATGTGTCCCGGAAAAATATATCTTCTTAGGTTTTTCAGTCTGACAAATATCCAATGCATAATCACATCTATCACAGAAAGAACAGCCATCCGGGAGATTATAAGGATCAGACATTAGACCTCTTATGGGTATAAGTTCAGCTTTTCTGTCATCGATATTAGGAATTGAATTAAATAATCCTTCCGTATAAGGATGTTTTGTGTACTTAAATATCTCCTCAAGATTTCCTTGTTCAACAATGCGGCCAGCATACATGATAGCAACATCATCACAAACTTCCGCTACAACTCCAAGGTCATGAGTTATCATTAACATGGACATTTCCAGTTTTTCTTTTAGTTCTTTCATCAGTTCCAGAACCTGAGCCTGAATTGTTACATCCAGAGCAGTTGTTGGTTCATCAGCAATTAATAATTTGGGGCTGCAGGAAAGTGCAATTGCAATTATTACACGCTGTTTCATTCCACCAGAAAACTGATGAGGATATTCTTCCATTCGGCTACCCGGGATTCCAACTATTTCCAGCATCTCTCTGGCTTTTTCTTTTGCACCTTCTTTTGTTACATCCTGATGAATACTTATCGCTTCTGATATTTGTTCACCAACACATATTGATGGATTCAATGCAGTCATCGGATCCTGAAAAATCATAGATACCAGCCGACCACGTATGGTTTCCATCTCATTTTCACTAATTTCCAATAGTTTTATATTGTCTAGGATTATATCTCCTGAAATAATTTCTCCAGGAGGATCCGGAATTAATCGTAAAATAGACATTGCAGTTGTTGTTTTTCCAGCTCCTGTTTCTCCAACCAGACCCAGGGTTCTTCCTTTTTCAATAAGCATATCAATTCCATTAACTGCTTCTACAATCCCATCATCTGTAACATATCTAATTTTAAGATTTTTTATCTCTAAAACTTTATTCCTCATCTCACGTTACCTTCTATTTTAGTTTTGGATCCAGAGCATCTCTCAGACCGTCACCAATTAAATTTAATGATAAAACAGTTAACACTATTGCCATTCCAGGATAAAGGACAATATACATATGATCTCGAATATAAGAACGTCCACCAGCAAGCATGCTTCCCCATTCAGGTGTGGGTGGTTGAATACCTAATCCCAAAAAACTGAGAGATGCAGTTGCCATAATTGCAGTTGCAACTTTTAAGGTAGCAAAAACTATAATGGGTGCCATAGAATTAGGCAGGACATGTCTCAATATTATAGTGTGATCTTTTGCACCAATGGCTTTTGCAGCTTCAATAAATTCCTGATCTTTAACACTTAATACAGCAGCTCTTACAACTCTGGCAAAACCAGGGATATTGGAAACTCCAACAGCAATCATTAAATTAAGCATACTTGCACCCAGGGCAGCCACAATGGTAATGGCCAAAAGAACAGCAGGGACAGCAAGAAGAACATCAAGAAATCTCATAATAATATTATCAATTTTTCCACCGTAATAACCTGCTATTGCTCCAAGGGTTCCTCCAAGGGTTAAAGCAATACTTACAGAAATAATACCTACAAATAGAGATATACGGGTGCCGTAGACAATTCTTGCAAAAATATCACGACCAAGTTCATCTGTTCCAAACCAATGATCAGAACCAGGAGTTTGCAGTCTTACCCGAACATTCATTTTTAGTGCATCATCTTCATAACTTACCAATACTGGTGCTAAAATTGCCATAAAAATGAATATGCCAATAAGTAGCAAGCCAGCTATTGCAGCTTTACTTTTTTTAAGACGTAACCAAACATCAAAAAGCTGGCTTCTTTTTTTTGTTTTTAAGAGTTGTTCAGTTTTTATTTCTAGGACATCTGCATTCATATTTACAACTCCTATTTGTAATTTTCTTTTATTCTGGGATCAAGATATGCATATAGAATATCTATTAGAAGATTTACAATACTAAAAGACAGAGTAAAAACAATAATGCAACCAAGGACCATTGGTGTATCCTTCCGTTGTATCGATTGTACCATCAGTCTTCCAATACCAGGCCATGAGAAAACTGTTTCAGTCAGAACAGCTCCTCCAAGGAGTACACCAAATTCCAGCCCTATAACAGTAATGGCGGGAATAAGAGCATTTCTAAGAGCATGTTTTGTAATAACCTTATTTTTACTAACACCTTTTGCCTTAGCTGTATTTATGTAATCCTGCCTTATCACTTCCAGCATTGAAGATCTGGTTGTTCGGGTAATACTTGCTGTAGATGCAATTGCCAGAGTAAATGCAGGTAAAATAAGACTCATAACACCACTCATCCCACCAGAGGGAAACCAACCTAAATTTAATGAAAAAGCAATAATTAGTATTAGTCCAATCCAGAATGATGGCATTGATATTCCTATTAAAGCAAGTATCATACCCAGGTTATCAAAAATTGAATATTGTTTAGTAGCTGAAATTACACCAATTGGTATAGATATCAAAACTGATAAAATAATTGCAGTAATTGTTAACTTAAAAGTATTTGGAAAACGCTGGCCAATTTCTCCTGCTACAGATCTACCATCTGCATAGGAAACACCCATATCACCTCTGAGAAGTGAGCCCATATAGCGTCCATATTGAATAATAAGGGGATCATTCAAGCCCATCTCTTCACGTAATTCAACAATTCGTTCATCAGTTGCACCATCACCTAATATCATTGATGCAACATTTCCAGGTGTTAAACTGATAATAAAAAAGACTAAAAATATTACACCCAGCATTACTGGTAGCAACAGAAGTAATCTTCTGATTATATATTTTAACACAGTACCTCCAATTTGTTCATATTTAATAACAGCAATAAATTTTATTAAAAAATGATACAATCCAGTTAATTCCGGATTGTATCATAAACTTTTTATTTAAAAAAAATGTACAGTTTTATAATTAAAAATGTATTTTTTCAATATTCCATAATCCCTGAGGACTTAATTCCACACCTTTTAAGGAAGCGTTGGATCCAACAAGAATATTATTTACAAAAAGAGGAACCATTGTGGCTTGATTCATAACATACTCATGAAATTCATTGTATGTTTTTTCACGTTGTCCAAGATCAAGTTCTTCTCTTCCATCTTTTAACATTTGATCAATTTTAGGGTCATTAATTCTACTAAAATTCATTCCATTAATATTACCAGAGAAAAATCGAGGTGTTAAAGTTGCATCTGGATCAGGATTAGATGTCCAGGCAAGTACTAATGATTCAAAATTTCCATTTATAGCAGAATCAATAAAAGTACCCCATTCAAGCATTTCAATGGAAGCAGTAACCCCAACATCCATTAAGCTTGCCTGTATAACTTCTGCCATTCTTTTTCTATCATCTCCGGAAGTTGTAATTGTAATTTCGAATCCATCAGGATAACCAGCCTGGGCAAATAATTCTTTTGCTTTTTCAGGATTATATGAATATGGACCAGCTTTATATCCTAAAAATGATGGAGCTAAAACAGAATCTGCCTGAATACCAGCACCTTCAAGAGCGACAATAATAATTGCTTCTTTATCTATTGCATAGTTCATTGCCTGACGAACTAATTGATTATCAAAAGGAGCTTTTTCAGTATTCATTTCAAAGAAATTCAAACGTGTAGAAGGCACCTCATGTAATTTCAATTCTCCATTATCAGAAACCTTATTCTTATCAATCGTTTGAACTTCTGCAATAACATCAACTTCACCTGTTTCCAGTGCAATTGTCCTGGAAGTTCCTTCTGGTATAACCTTAAAAGTAATCTTAGAGGATTGTCCCATATTATTTTTATCAAAATAGTTGTCATACTTATCTACAACTACCTTATCACCTGAAACCCATTCAGTAAAAACATAAGGTCCAGAACCTACCGGATTAGCAAACTCATCTCCTGACTCAATATATGCCTTTGGAAGTATAGATGTTCCGGCATGAACCAATGTGTATAAAAAAGGAGCAAATGCAGAGTTAGTAGTAACTTTGACAGTATATTTATCAACAACATCAACGGATTTAACTTCACTTAAGACCTGTTGAACCTTAGGCATCTCTTTTGAACGATTTAAACTAAATGCTACATCTTCAGCTGTCATTTCACTTCCATCATGAAACATAACACCTTCTTTAATTTTTATAAGCCATTCAGTTTCTGATGGTTGCTCCCAGGATTCTGCAAGGTCTGGTACAACTTTAAAATCTGTATTTAGTTTAAATAACCTGTTAAATACTAAAAAAGATACTTTTTCAGATTTGGTATCATTATGACCTTGTGGATCCAAAGATGTGATACCAGCGCTCAATGCAACTGTAAGTTCATCATTTGTCTGTTCCTGTACATCCTGTCCACCTCCTGCAAATGCCATCAGGGAAACACACATTAAAATTACCGCGAAATACACTGTTAGTTTTGTTTTGTATTTCATATTCTACTCCTCCTAAATATTTTAACAAGCTTAAAAGCCTGCTGTATAACTAATTTTTAATCCATATAACAGCAAATACTCCAATCAAATATCAGATTACCCGCTGCAATAGATTAGAATTTTTCTGCAAAATCAATTAATACCCTCTCCAGGTAATCTATTGAACCAGACTCAACATACTCATCATTCCCATGCCAATAGTTACCTCTGGGACCCAATTCAATAGCCGGTATACCCTTTGAAGAAAAAAACCGTGTGTCCGAACCACCATGCTGGACCTCCAGATTAGTAGTTTCTTCAGGCATAACATGAACAATTGATTCCATCAGCTGCTGAATATAGTGATTATCAGGCTTCGTATTAACGTCAGGTTCAATTGCTAATACACTAACCTCCCCATCAACAATCTTTCGAATCTCATCTATAATATCTTCAGGATCAATATCAGGAACATAGCGAATATCCAGCCCCATAACGCATCTGTCCGGTATTCTGTTATAGATATCTCCACCATTAATTTTTGCAAGATTTACAGTCGAACTTTCATAGAAATCAGATCCGATATTCAAAATTGGTAATTTCTCAATTTTTGAAAAATTTTCCAGAGCTTTAAGTATTGCATTCTCACCCTCCCATGGACGGGAACCATGAGCTGCAACACCTCTTGATTCAACATCTAATCTAACAATTCCCTTGGATTGGATAGAAATTTTAAGATTTGTCGGCTCAGTACAGATAACAAAGTCTCCGATATATCCCTGTTCAACAAGATAGCGTGTACCGTGCTTACCCCCAGTCTCTTCATCGGGTACTAACTGCAGCATAATCCGGTTTTTCAGATTCCTGTTCCTAAGCCTTATCATTGCCTGAATCATGGCAACACATCCGCCTTTCATATCCGCGGAACCCCTACCGAAAATTTTTCCATTATCTTCAAAAGGTTCAAACTGGGTCTCTTTACCGGAAACTACATCCAGATGACCGTTAAGAATAAGAGTCTTATCACCATTCCCGATTGTTGCCACATAACTCTTGTATCCATTGTTTTCAATTATCTCTCCTGGAACACCATTTTCATTCAAATACTCAGAGCAAACCTCAATTGCTCTATTACTGTTTTCAAGAGTTGAAGAATCAATCCGTATTAATTTTTTTAAAAGACCTATAGAATCTGTCAAATCATTCCCCTTTTTAGAAACCTGTCAAACCAGGACAATAATTCACTGTATCTGCGTTTTTTATTTTGAGGTTTTCCCCGGACAACCAAACCGTGAGTCTCTTCATCAAACAAACACATCCGCGTCTCAACACCATGATAGTTAAGAGCACTAAACATATTGATAGATTCTGAATAATGACAGCGATAATCATTTTTCCCATGAATAAATAAAGTCGGTGTTGTCACTCTGTGAGCCTGGTAAACAGGAGAAGCTTCCATCAGTACGACAGGATCTGTCCAGGGTGTGGCTTCATTGCCCATATATTCAAAAATAAACTGATATCCAATATCTGACGATGTAAAAGAGGTCATCAGATTACTTATTCCCCTTTCAGCAACAGCGGCTTTAAAACGGTTTGTATGTGAAATAATATAATTTGTCATGTATCCGCCGTAGGACCCTCCAGTAACCCCCAAACGGTCCCTATCAATAGAGGGATAATTGTCTAGAACTTTATCAGTAAACGCCATTAACTGTTTATGAGGGAGTTCGCCAAAGTGACCCCTTATATTTGCAAAGCTGTCTCCCCTTCCGTCACTGCCCATGGGATTGGCACAAAATACATAATATCCATTTCCACAAAGAAGTTGAATGTCGTGAGCAAAGATGTCTGAGTAGATCATCTTAGGCCCCCCATGAATAAGGAGTACTGCCGGACAGGGGTGATTCTCCTGGGCACCTACCGGAGGAAATACATATCCGTCAATCTCAACATCATCAACAAATACTGACATTTTTTCCGCTTTTGATAGCAGGAGCTCATCCACCCACTGATTGTAATGTGACACTTGTCTGGTTCCTGAATTATCCGAAAAGTATATCTCGCTGAGTTTAAGGTCTTTTAAACCAATCAGTACTATTCCATTATCAATTACATTGAAGCTTCCGATTATCTTCATACCTGTTTCAACTGCATCACAATCACCAGCCAAATTTATCCGATAAAGCATATCTCTGTCTCTCGCAACAAGTTTAAAATATAATTCATCCCGATATCTTTGGACTGGTAAAGATGTTGAAAAAAATGAATCTGTTACAATACCTGGATGCTCATTGCTTTTATCCGGAAGTTTACCCAGAACCCCGGACTCTCCTGTTTCAGTATCAACCTTGTAAATCTGAGGATTATCATTTCGACTGTTAGTTTCCATATCAACACCGAAGAAAACAACTGTATCCTCTGTCATTGATTTTATATAACTAATTCTAAAAGGACGGTCATTAAGCAGCTTCATTGACTCCGATTCCAGATTATAAAAATATATGCTTGAAACGATCGGTTTTAAATTCTTAACTGCATAGGCTGTAAATATTATTCTGTTATTGTCAAAATCGAAATCCGTCTTGTCAATATCCATATCAAGTGAACTGACCATTGTAATATCTTTTCCATCAAGATCCGATTGAAATAAACCAATAACGCCTTTACCTACAATGCCCCGGCCCTCCTGATAAAATGGTCCGTTCTGACTGCATTGAACTGCAGCATTGGTGTCAGATCTCTGAACTTCCATTGTAAAAAACAATTTTGATTCATTAAAGGCAAAATCGTCAACTGTAAAAGGGATGGTCATCATTTCACTGACAGAACCATTTACCGGATTATATGAATAAAATATAGTGTTATCATCCGAAAAGTGTTTGAAAATAATTTCATCTTCAACAAACCGGAAATCTTCCGGTTCAAATGAAAGATCAATTTTTTTTATTTTAAGCTCCCTAAGCTCCAACAGAAAAACATCTTTACGGTAAACGTTTTTCTCCTGATCGAGGGTATAGTCAAAGTACAATCCGAAGGTTTTAGTTTTATTAATTTTCAGATTGGTTAAAATATGGTTTTTCAGAAAATCTTCCAGCCTAATTTTATTGTACATTCCACCACCTTCAACAATATCTATGCAAGAAGTGTGCCAAATACTAATAGATAGGAAAAAATAATATAGATCAATGGCTTACTTATAAAGAAAATCGGAATAATCTTCCTATCCTGCAAACATGAGTACAGACAATTGTTAAGGTATTGAATATATTATACGAATGTTACAGGAGAGAAAGAGATTATGAAAACGATCGCTATTGTATCAGACTCCGCATACAGTGGAAAAGATCTCGTTGCTGTTGGAGAAACTATAAAAAAGAATATCCTTGAGGTATTTGACAAACAAGTTACTGTTTCCAATTATCATATTGACCAACTTTCGGAGGGAGACATCATTGATGAAGACCTTGTTGTTGTTATGGCCGGAAGCAGAGCTATTAAAGTAAAAAACTTTGTTTCCAATCATGATAAAATTATTGTTGCCAGACGTACCTTTTCAAAACACGGTATTTATCAGCTTTTCAGTATTCCGGAAGGAACTGATGTACTTGTTGTTAATGATAATATAGAAACAGTCCTTGACTCTATTTCCTCTCTCTACCACATCGGAGTGAAGCATGTAAATCTTATTCCATTTATTCCGGAGAAGGATTATCACCACATTAATCATGCTGTTTCACCTTCTGAACCGAAACTTGTCCCTAATTATATCAAACATGTATATGATGTCGGGAGCAGGGTTATCGATATTCCAACAATGCTGTTGATAATCAGTATGTTGCAGATAAATGATAAACAGACTCAGCAGAAATTATATAATTACAACCAGAAAATATTCAGTCCCAATGAAGGGATAATACAGAATTACACCAATTTACTGACACGGACCGAGGAGATGGACCAGCTCCTTGATCTTTCTCATGACGGTATTCTGCTGACTGACAGGAACGGTAAAATACTGATTTATAATAAAAAATTTAAAAACATTTTCGAAATTACGAATAACCCGGAAGGAAAATACCTTCACGATATTGTGAAGGATCCTAATCTTGATAAATACTATAAAAATGACTTTCACAACGATCTGGTAACTTTTAAAAAGAAAATTATTAATCTTGAAAAAAGGGATGTAGTACACTTTGACCAGGAAATTCGTATGTATTTCAGCTTTCAGGAGGTAACTCATATAAAGAAACTTGAGCAAAACCTCAGCCAGAAACTCCGCCAAAAGGGACAGATAGCACGATATACTTTTGACGATATTATATGCACATCAAAAGATATAAAAACAATCAAGAAGAAAGCCGAAAAAATTGCATCAACCGATTTGACTATTATGATAACAGGCGAAAGCGGAACCGGTAAGGAAATTCTTGCTCAGGCCATACATAATGCCTCTCCACGGCACAAACAACCGTTCATAGCTATTAACAGTGCAGCAATCCCCGAAAATCTTATTGAGAGTGAGCTTTTCGGATATGCAAGCGGTTCTTTCACAGGAGCATTGAAAAGCGGCAGAAAAGGACTCTTTGAACAGGCTAACAACGGTACAATCTTTCTAGATGAAATTGGAGATATGCCAAAACATCTCCAATCAAAACTTCTGAGAGTTTTACAGGAAAGACAACTTACTCCAATAGGGTCAGACAGAATCATTGATATTGATGTAAGAGTAATTGCCGCATCTCACAGAAATCCCAGAGAGATGATTAAAGACGACAGTTTCAGAAAGGATTTATTTTACAGACTGAATGTATTTCCCCTTGAACTCCCTCCCCTTAGAAGACGACCAGAAGATATTCCTATATTGCTACAAAATTTTACAAATAATAGATTTACTTTCAGCGGAGACTGCATAAATCATATGATGAACTACGACTGGCCGGGAAATATTCGCGAACTAAATAACGTTGCTCAGTATATTACTACAATAGAAGAAAACGAAGTGGTTAATATCGATTCATTACCCTATTATCTTAGTACACAGTCCGGCCTGGGCACATGGCAATCGGGTAACATATCATATCAAACAGAAAGAATGATACTGGAACAAAAAACTGCTCTTACAACAGCTGTATCAACCCTTAAAGCCATACAATTACTTAATAGAATAGATAAAACAGCTGGAAGAAAGCATATTATGGGAATACTTGGACAGAAGAATATACTGGTTAGTGAAAGCCGTCTGAGAAAAATCATAGCAGCACTTCAATTAACAGAATTAATTATAACAAAAAAAGGGCGTAACGGCAGTTATACTACAGAAAAGGGCAATCATTTTTTATCAGACTTTCCCTAATAAGAGAGTTTATAGGTTAGTAAACAGGTTTTAATTCCTGTTTATCAACCTGTTTATAGATTTTACATTATTCCAGAATAGGATTTTCCCATAAGGGCAGTTAACATCAGAATCCCTGAATGCCTCTTCAGCGCAGTCAATAACCAGAAACTCAAGATCTGTAAGTTCCTTCATCTTTGCAACAAACTTAATACTTGTTTCTTTATTTAAATCGAAAACCTTACAAAACTTTAAAGAGGGTACTCCTTCTTTTATAGCAAGTATTTGTGTTATTCCCTGGGTATTCCATACTTCTCGGGGTTATGAGGTTTAGATGGAATAAATATATAAATTCAGGATTTTTTATATACAGGAGGCCTTCTAAAACCGGATATTTTTTCATAGGCAGCGGCTATTTGTATAAGCTTCAATTCTGATTTGGATTTTCCAAAAAAAGATATCCCAACAGGCAGACCATGTATAAATCCAGCCGGAACTGTAATATTCGGATAACCTGCTGCTGCTGCAGGAGATGAGCTTCCCAGGGTAAAGTGATCTCCGTTAATCAAGTCTGTTTTCCAGGCTGGACTGCCCGATGGTGCAATCAGGGCATCCAGATAATGCTTAGTAATCAATGCATCAATTCCTTTTTTTCCTGATAAGTTCCTGGATTTCCTGAGAGCTGACCGGTATCTCCTATCTGTAAGTGAACTCTTTTTATCCGCCATTTCCAGAATTTCCTGGCTAAACCAAGGCATAATAACAGTATGATGGGATTTATTATAAGAAATTAGGTCGCTAAGTGATTGCACCCCGGACTCTACCATGCATGTTTCAAGATATCTGTTTAGACCATCTTTAAACTCATAGAGAAGTACCTCAAACTCCGCATCATCAAATTTCCCCTTTGTTTCTAAATGTGTATCAACAATAATGGTCCCTGCTTCTTTCATTAAATCAACAGACTCATTAATTATTCCATCTACATCAGAATTAATTCCAAAATAATTTCTCACCACACCAATTCTTTTGCCCGCTAAAGGCTCCAAACCAGCTGTCGCAATTGTTTTATATTCCGATTTGGAGGAAGTGCCCGCAATAACACTTAAAACAAGAGCCGCATCACCAACAGATCTTGTCATAGGTCCAGCAGTGTCCTGACTATGAGAAATGGGAATAATACCCTTCTGACTTACCAGCCCCAGTGTTGGTTTTATCCCAACTATTCCATTGGAAGATGATGGGCATATTATAGAACCATCTGTTTCAGTCCCTATTGCAGCAGCACAAAGATTGGCGGAGACAGCGACACCGGAACCTGAACTGGATCCACAGGGACTGCGATCTAAAATATAGGGGTTTTTTGTTTGCCCTCCCTGACTGCTCCAGCCTGAAGATGATTTTGTAGATCTGAAATTAGCCCATTCACTCAGGTTTGTTTTGCCAAGAATAATTGCCCCAGCATTCCTTAGCTTTGAGACTATTTCCGCATCAGCTGCAGGAATATTTCCAGCAAGAGCAAGGGAACCAGCTGCTGTTGTCATAGAATCGCAGGTACCTATATTACCTTTTATAAGTATAGGTATCCCTGATAAAATCCCTGAACATTCTCCATTATCAATTTTTCTTGCAATATCTCTTGCATCAGGATTAATTTCCAGTACAGAGTTAAGTTCAGGTCCCTTTTTATCAATCTTTTCAATTCTGTCTAAATAGAAATCTACCAGCTCAAGGGAACTTAACTTCCTATTCTCAATGAGTTTTTTAAGATCAGAGATCCCCATCTCACATAGCTCATTCACCTTTATTACTCCTGCAATTTTTTCTATTTCCCCATGTCCAGCTGGTTCTAAGCCCACAAAGATCACGGGCTGGAATAGAACTGACTGATGCTGTTAATAAACTTATATCAACTAAACTGATCTGACAAGAAGTCTTTGGTTACCCACAGAACGGGCGTTTAGATTCATGTATTCCAGAATTGAAATCAAGATTCTATATAAGTTATAATACCACAAAAGGTATATTTAGGGTAAAGAAGAATCCAGAGGACCATATAACTAATTTAGAAAGCCTCTTGAAACCAATACGAAAGATATTGTAAACTATTCACGCATATCAAAGGAGTTTCTATTGAATATAAGCCTTTCAGAACGTGAAAAGAAAATACTTGATATCCTTACAGAAGATCAAAATCAAACAGTAAACTCCTTAAGTAAGGTATTTAATGTCTCCACCGTAACTATTAGAAGTGATCTGGGTTCATTGGAAGAAAAAGGTCTTATAGTCCGTATGAGAGGTGGAGCCTTTCCAGCCTATCATCCAGCCATACTTGAAGGGCAGAAAAAGATGAGGGCTGAAAAAGAAAGAATAGCAAAAGCTGCTGCTGCAATGATAGAAGATGGTGATACTGTAATGATAAATGATGGTAGCACCTCTTCTCTAATACCAAGATATCTGCTGGGTAAAAGAGATATACACATTGTTACAAATTCTACCCTTGTATTTACCTATGCCAGAATAAACCCGGCTCTGAATTTAACCCTTGTAGGTGGTGAGTTCAGACCGTCAACTGAGGCAATAGTAGGACCTATGGCACTCCGGGATATTAAAGATTATCATGTGAAATATGCTTTTCTGGGTACAGGTGGATTTTCTCTCGAGACTGGCCTTACAACACACCTTGCAGAGGGAGCAGAGATCTTCAAAAAAATGACAGAACAGGCAGAGCAGGTTATTACTGTTACCGATTCCAGTAAGTATGGGAAAAATGGTTTTGTAAAAATATTCCCCCTGGCCCGTATGGATAAAATAATTACAGATACGAGATTAGATAATGATATCTATGAGAAATTGATTGAATCCGGTTTAAGTGTTGAACTGGTATAAATAAATCTCACAACTGCTTGCAAGGAGATAAAATGGATTACGCAATAGCTGTTCTTGATATAGGGAAAACCAATAAAAAACTGGTTATTTTTGATGAGAGTCTTAATCAAATTGATTCAATCTATTCTTCATTTCCTACAATCAAATTTAATGAACTGGATGTAGAGGACATTAATGGTATTGATTCCTGGTTTTTAGAGGGATTAAAAAAGATGGGTTCAAAATATCCTATAAAAGTGATTTCTGTAACCACCCATGGTGCAACCGGGGTATGTATTGATAAAAATGGAAAGCCTTCTGTTCCTGTTGTAGCATATACAAATGAAGTTGACGAAGCTTTCCACGATGAATTCTATAATGTTGTAGGGGCAAAGGATGAACTCCAGGTAAAAACTGCTACAGCAGAAGTAAAACCACTTATAAACTTTGCAAAATTACTCTACTTTTTAAAAAAACAATTCCCAATAGATTTTGAAAAAACAGAGAGCATACTGCTCTATCCCCAGTACTTCAGCTATATGCTAACAGGAAAAATATCTGCGGACTTTACCTATGCAGGTTGCCATAGCTATTTATGGGATTTCAAAGAATGGCGTTGGTCAGATGTTGCGGATAAACTGGGAATACTTTCTAAACTCCCTGCAAATGTAAACAGACCTGGAGATATTCTGGGAAAGATTTCAAATGTAATTGTAAAAAAAACAGGCCTAAATCCTGATACTATTGTAACAACAGGAATACACGACTCCAATTCATCACTCCTGCCATACCTGATAAATGGAGAAGAAAAATTTATCCTTAACTCTACTGGTACATGGTGTGTAGTAATGCACCCCACCAAAGAACTCTCATTTACCAAAGAAGAGCTTGGGAAAATGGTCTTCTATAATATTTCCGCTAATAGAGATCTGGTTAAAACAGCTATTTTTATGGGGGGCCTGGAATTTGAAACCTATACAGATATCCTGAAAAAACTTCATAACAGATATGATTATCCAGAACTGGATATAAAGACAACAGAACAAATATTATTCGATAGAAAAAACTTTATACTGCCTGGAGTTGTCAAAGGAGCAGGCCAGTTTCCAGATTCTGAACCAAGAATATTTGAAAATAACAGAGTTTACCATCTATCAGAACTGCAAAACGAAGATCACTTCCCTGAATTCTTTAATAATTATGAAAAAGCCTATCATATACTGGTTCTGTCACTTGTCATACAAACTAAAGTTGCGATAGAAAGAGTAAATGCTCCTTCAAATTCACCAATATATATCGAAGGGGGATTCCGGCATAACAAGAGTTATATAAAACTAATTGCATCTATCTTTCCAAATAATCCTGTATATATTACAAATGTTTCTGAAGCAACCTCATTTGGAGCAGCACTTCTGGGAAAGGGCGCATATGAGGGAAAAGAAAATATGGAATTAAAGGAATTTGTAAATATTGATTCAAGGAGAATTGAGTCGGTCAAAATTGATGGTTTTAAGGGATATTTTGATACATTTTTAAATAGATTATAACCGTTTTGTAACTAAAGCATTAAAGTTAATTATGTTATGTAATTATTTTGCAAATAAGTGGACATTACCAACACAAAGTATTACTATTACAAGTAATACTTATAACCGGAGGTAGCATTATGAGAGTTACTACAAAAGGTCAGGTAACTATTCCTCAGCATATTCGAGATAAACTTATAATAACTCCATCTACAGAAGTAGATTTTGTTGAGGAAAATAACCGTGTATACATAGTTAAAAGAAAGAATACAGAAAATGACAAAAGTATATTTCGAAATTTAAGAGGAATATCTACAGTTAAAATGACCACAGAAGAAATTATGGCTTTAACCAGAGGAGAGAATTGATAGGCGTCCTGATCGACTCAAATATTATTTTAGATATTTTTCAAGATGATCCAATATGGGCTGACTGGTCTGAATCAATTTTAACAAAATACAGCTCCATAAATAAACTTTATATAAATCATATAATATATACAGAAATCTCTGTTGGATTTGATAGAATAGAGGACTTAGAATTTGCACTTACCAAAGGAGGATTCCATATATTGGACATGCCAAAAGAAGCTCTCTTCCTGGCTGGAAAAGCTTTTCTAAAATATAGAAAATCTGGTATTGGTACAAAAAGATCTCCCCTACCTGATTTCTTCATTGGTGCTCAAGCTGCAGTACTTGGGCTGGAACTAATTACCAGGGATATATCTCGATATCGTACTTATTTTCCTTCTGTGAAGTTAATTAGCCCCTAAAATCAATCTTTTTAATTATTTCCTTTACTACCTCTTTATAATTCTTAAGAGCCTCTTTGCCTGCAGGGTTCAATGTGTATATTCCCCTGCTGACTTTATCAAACCATCCATAGATATTTCCGGAAAGTATCTGTTGGGTTTTCACTCCACCTCCTAATTTTACAATAGAGATTGGAGACATATTCCCATTTTTATTTAATAACCATGCACAAATTAAGGCTTGTTGTTTATAAGCACTTATTCGTTGATCTCTGGTAGCACTGCCTGCCTTATTAAACTCCGAATATCTCCCATCAATTTCCCTGATTATAGCAGTTCGTCTTTTTGATGCTTTTCTTGGATTAAATTTACCTGGGTGAGAGATAACTTCCACCCTGGTTTTAGTTTTTAAAAACCTAACCAATATTAACCCAACTTCCAAACGGTATAATAATTTTTTAACTTCTTTTAATTTTGGAATACTTTTTTTCCCGGGCAAAACCGGAACTGCAACATAAACTGATTCTGTCAGATTTTTTCTGTTTACAGCCTGATAAACAAGATCCAGAGAAAATCTGGTTTTTAATTCAATAATGAGTAGTTCATCATCTTTACGAGCAACAATATCACAGTTTTTTACTTCGCAGGAAACAGTGTAACCTTGCTTTCCCAACCAGAGACTCAAAGGCTCAGACAGTTCAGTTTCTTTCATAATTCAATTTATAGAAAAAGGATTTACTACAGCTATACCAAAATGCTGAAAATCTTTTATATTTCGGGTAGCAAGAATTAAACCATAATCGTGTGCTGTTGCTGCAATTAACGAATCTGCCATGGTGACAATTTTCCCGGATTCTGCCAGATTTCCCCGTTTCTCACCACTCCAGAAAGAAATCTTATCTGTAATTTCCAGCACTGTAGCCTTATCTGCTGAAAACTGCTTAAACCAGGTTAACTTTTGAATTAGATTTTTCCTGGAAAGACCATAATATATTTCTTCTATGGTAATAACACTAAAAAATATTTCTTCCTGCCTGGAAAACCACTCAACAACACCTTTGTTTGGTGCCTTTTTCATAATTTCACTTATAATATTGGTATCAACTAAATACTGCATATTATTCCCAGTCTGGTTGTTCTCTATCAACACGTTCTATTTCGGTCATCTCTCCTTCTATCTCATTGATAGATTTAAGCTCATATAACCAATTTTCAAGTGATTTTTTTTCATGTAAAGTTTTCGAGTTTAGATAATCCTCATAGGATATAACAACACCAACAGGGTTCCCTCTGCGTATCACTAATTGAGGTTCTATTTTCACAGCATCAATTATTTGAGAGAAATGTTGTTTCGCCTTTGTTGCCTGCCAGGTTTTCATCATAAACCTCCTGATCATTTATATTGATCATATGATCATGTTTTATAACTAATATACCCTATTACTTTGAAAAATACAATTATAATTAACCATTCTCTGACAACTTAGCCCTGTACTTCTCTACTTCCCAGGTATTGATAAAATTCACCTTTTCTTCGCTCATAAACTTGGGACCACCAAAGTAATGGGATATCCTGATAACCCGTATTGCATCCAGCATTAGCATTCTGGCAGTTTCTGAACCCTTTTTACTGTTTCCAAGAGAAATAAAACCCTTTCCTAAAATTAAAATGGATTTTGGTTCTTTTCCCCATTTATCAGTAAAATCTATGTAGTCCTTTGCTATTAGTTTAAAAAGCTGATCTTCAGATAAATCATCACAAATCAGAGGAGTATGTCCCATATAAACAATATGGTCGGGGCTTAAAGACTGCTTTAGATTTACAATCGTTTCTCTGGATTCAAGTAAAGATCTTATCTCTTTGCCAGTTGAGAATAAGGCGTCACCTTTAGAGCCGGCAAGTTTACCCACCTTTTGAAGAAAACTTTCTGATATTGATTTCTGAGCATCTATTCCAACTGCATCACTATTAGCACATACTTTCTTTAGAGTATTAAAAAGATCTTTATACTTTCTATCAACTTCTTTTGATCCATTACCCCAAAGAAATACACCATGATTTGCCAGAAAAATATAGTCCGGTAGTTTTTCATAATGGCTATTCATCCACCTGGACATTTCATCATCAATAGTTTTTGCAAGAATATAACCGGGATCAACAAGTGGAATCCAGATACAATTATCAGGGAAAAGGTTTTCAGCCATTTTTTTTCCATCTTTTGAGCAGGTCATACCATTTACAAGTGCAGGATGAGTATGAACAACATATTTGTCCGGAATAATTGCATGGAGTAGAGATTCTACACTTGGCCGCCCTTCCTGCCCGGGAAGACGGGAGTTCATAAGATCCTGTAATGCCCGTTCTTCCCTCTCTTCTCTTTTATCCGGATACTTTGTAGTACGGATAGTTCTAAGCTTATCCATACTAAGAGTGACAAAACCATCTTTGGTAATGCTACCAAGCTCGGTTCCTGATGCCTTTACTGCCATTAATTCATCCGACTTCCAGGAAGTATTCCCTCCCCCGGCAAGGACATAATCAGAGTCAGCACCATACTTATGAGAAAGGGAAATAAGTTCTTTCATATTTAATTCAGGTATAAGAGCTTTCATTACACCCTCCTGGAAAGAACATCATTCTCGTATTTCATAACATCATCTATAAGATATTTATCTGTTGGTACACCTGAAGTCTCACAGTAATAGTTCCAAATATCACCTACTGGCATAAGTTTTAATTCTTCTATTAGTGCAAGCCTTGCAAATGCATTTCCATCTTCATCAAATTTATTCAATACTTGTTGTGGTTCGAGGAGTCCAAGAAGAAGGCCTTTTAATGTTGATCGGGCGCCAATAGCATATGCCCCAATCCTGTTCATGGTTCCATCAAAAAAGTCCAGACCAATATGGGTTTTTTCCAATTTATCACATCGAATTATCTCTTCTGTTAAATACCGAACGTCATCGTTAAGAATAACAACATGATCACTGTCCCAACGAACAGGCCGGCTAACATGCAGAAGAAGTTCATCAAAGAAAAGATACATTGCTGAAAGCTTATCTGCTATTAGTTCTGTGGGGTGAAAATGTCCAAGATCCAGAGTTGCTATTTTATTGTTTTTAAGAGCATAACCCATATAAAACTCATGAGATCCAACAACAAAAGATTCACTTCCAATACCAAAGAGTTTTGTCTCCACTGCATCCTTCATTTCTTTTGAAGATATATCTTTAAAATACATTTCATCCAGGGAATCTTTTAATATTGAACGATATTTTAATCGATTAACAGGCAGATCCTTCATACCATCAGGAATCCATGTATTTAATATTGATGGATCATTCTGAGCCCGCCCCATAGCAGCTGCTATTTTCCTGCTTCTTTTCCCATGTTCAATCCAAAAGTCACGAATACTCTTATCAGGATTGGAAAGTGTAAATCCGGAAGCTGCTTTTGGATGAGAGAAAAACGTCCCATTAAAATCTAGTTTTACATTTTTCTTTTTTGACCAGTCCATCCAACCCATAAAATGTTCCGGCTCTACCTCATCACGGTCTACCTTCTTTCCATTAAACTCACCATAGATGGCATGAAGGCTTAATCTGTGTTTTCCGGGTAACAGAGAATAAGCTTTATCAAGATCAGCTCGCATCTCTGTAAGATTTCGTGATTTTCCAGGATAATTTCCAGTGACCTGAATACCACCACCTGACAACTCAGCATCTGGAGTCTCAAAGCCACCAACATCATCAGTCTGCCAGCAGTGGAGGGATAATGAGATTTTCTTAAGTTTTTCCAGGGCTTTATCTGTATCTACACCAAGTGCAGCATATCTTTCTTTCGCATTATTATATTGATCTATTATACTCATTTTCACTCCAAATAAAAAACTTCATCCATCGATATATTATTGATGATTAATCTAAAATTGTATCCTTCATAGTAAGCAGAAATGACCCTTCTTTCTATACTTTTCACCTTTAACCAGCTAGGTATAGAAGCTAAACTCGTATGCAGCATCGTAGAGTGCTACAATATTCTCGGGAGGGACTCCGAACTGAATATTGTGGACATTATTAAAAACGTAAGCACCTCCTGGCTTCAGGAGTTCCAAATTGCTCTGAACCTGGCTTCGAATCTCTTGCGGTGAAGCGAATGGTAAGGTGTGCTGGGAATCAATACCTCCTCCCCAAAAAACCAACTGTTCACCAAAGTTTTCCTTGAGGCTACCCGGTTCCATATCCCTTGCACTAATCTGGACAGGATTCAAAATATCAATTCCATTATCAATAAGATCCGGTATAAACGCTCTACAGGAACCACAGGTGTGATACCAAATTTTAGCATTTGTCAGAGATTTAATATGCTGCACAAGTTTTTTCTGCCTGGGTTTCACAGTGTTACGGTAAAATTCAGGCGAAAACAAAGGACCATACTGTCCAGCCAAATCGTCTCCAATCATCACAACATCCACAAGATCACCAATCTCACTCAGGAACCCGGTTTCGAAATCTAGCCAGTATTGTAATACCTTATCAAGCAGTATTCCACAAAATGCAGGATTCTCTATTGTATCCATAAACCAGCGTTCAAGACCTCTCATATACCAACAAATCTCATATACAACACCGCTGATTGAGGTGCATATCCCATAGGGGGTATCCTGTCGAAGCCGCAATGCTTCTTCTCTCAGTCCTGTAAATCTGGTCGGGTCGTTTCCCGAGGGAAAAGGATAGTCTTCTAAATCGGGAATTGTGGCATCTGCCAAAGGATGATGGCTGATATCCATAAAAAGCTGCTGCTCTTCCGGCATGGACCAGATTACTCCGAACTCATCCTTCAAATCATTCCAAACCTGACCATTCCGTTCTGTCTTCTCAATCTTCCCGGTATAACTTTCGGGACTATGAGCGCCGATATAGCGTGTGTCAATATGAAAGCGTTCCAATATCTGTTCGGAGGGTTTAGCAAGCTGCTGTACTGGATCCAATATCTGTATTTCTTCATTCATTCCGAGATATTCAAGAAGTTCAGCATAGACCCTTCTGTGAATCCCCGTTTGGAATCCACCTAAATCCAAAGGTATTCGATCAGGAATTTGGTGGTTTAGGGTTTTTTGCAAACGTTCCCGGGAGATAAGTGTTTCCATTCCTATCATAGATATACCTCTCTGTATCATAAAATCAGAACTGACCGACCAATCAGGATGAAAGGTCGATCAGTATCCGGTACATTATTGATTTAATAAACAGTTTTCCATTCAGCGATATTTGAAGGTTCGAACTTAAATGGAGCACCAAGCATAACCTGAGTACCACCATCTTCAGATTTAATGACTTCAAAATTACCTAAGCGGCCGGCTGAGAATTTATCACCAGCCTTGCCTGTGATACTACCTTTCGTTGCAGCTGTTGCAGCAAAGGCTGTAAGATAACCAACATCAATCGGATTCCACAGGAACATATATGGACAGGATTTATTTACAATATATTCTGCCATCTCTGAAGGAAGACCAAGACCAGTTACAAATACTTTACCAATTAGACCTCGGTCAGTAATGACACGACCAGCTGCTGCAATACCAACAGTGGTTGGAGCAATAACTACCTTAAGGTTGGGGAAGCTCTGTAGAAGGGCTTCCATTTCACTTACCGATTTATCACGGAGGTCGTCACCATAAGCAGTTCTGACCAGTTTAAGGTTTGCATATTTTCCTGCATTCTCAGCTAATTCCTTTTTCATCCATTCGATCCAAAGGTTCTGATTGGAAGCCTGGCTGGTAGCTGATAAAATGGCAATGTCCCCATTTCCACCGGCTATGTCGTAAGCAGCCTGTATTAGTGTACGTCCGATCAGCTCCGGGTCTGCCTGATTAATATGTGTTAATCGGCTTGCAGGATTAACTGCTGAGTCAGCAGACAGAACCTTAACTCCGGCCTCCATGGCTTTATTAAGAACGGGTTCCAGTGCATCAAAATCATTTCCGGTAATACTAATTGAAGCAACTTTCTGAGTTATAAGTTGTTCAATTATCTGAATTTGGGCTTCCGCTGTTGGCTGATCCGGAGCACGGGTAATGGCTTCAAAACCCTGTTCTTCTATACCCTCAGTGAATCCCTGCATTTGCTTATCCCCGTAAGGATTTCCGGTATTCTTAAAGATAAATGCATGACGTTCCACACTGGATTCCTTAGAACCTCCTGCGAAAAGTGTAGAAATTGGAGCAAGAACAATAAGAATTACCAGTAGCACAAACAATGTCTTTTTCATAAAGACCTCCTAAAAACATTACTCAGCCTTCATAGCAACGCTACACAGCTGAATTTTTCCTGGAAACAGAAAATCTGATCCTAATCGCCAGGACCGAAAAAATCAGAAGTAAACCTATAACAACAAGTACAACGGGAGCCTGTAAATTTGCCAGCCCCATGCCATAACTCAAATACCCAATAATATAAACTGCCAGAATCGGCCCAGCAATACGACCGACACCCCCACTGGTGCTTACACCCCCCAATGCCACCATTGCAATGACTTCCAGCTCATAACCCATAGCAACATTTGGTCTGGTACTGCCCATACGTGATGTAAGAAAAACTGCAGTGACTCCCGACATTAGACCAGCCAGAGTAAAGACAATCATCGTTACTCTGTTTACTTTTATTCCAGAGTATTCACAGGTCATTTTATTGAAACCCATCCCTGATACTATACGACCGAAACTTGTCTTATGGAGAAGCAAACCGAAAATAACAGCCGTAATTATGAAACAGATCACAATAAAAGGAACACCAAGAATGGATCCCCAACCCAGAAATGAAAACCACTTTGGAAAGCCACCGGAAGCCTGATCCCCAAGCAGAATGTAGGCGATACCCCTGTATATGATCATTGTGGATAGAGTAATGATTACAAAGGACAGCTCCTTAAACTTAACCATCAGTAGGCCGTTGATTGCCCCTCCCAAAGATCCTGTTATAAGACACAGAAGAATGGCCAGAGGCATGGGAAGTCCCATATTATATGAAACAGCCATTATAACTGCCGAAACAGCCACAGTAGATGCGACAGAGATGTCGATCCTGCCCAACATAATGACAAACATCATGGGAAAAACTATAAACGCCTTATCCAGGAAGGTTGCCGGAGTACTGATAAAGGTATTCAATGATAGAAAATATGGAGACAAAAGAGAGTTAATTAGTATTACCAGTAACAGAACTATCACTAAAAGCCACTCCCATTGGAAGAAAAATCTCTTCCAGCTCCAGGGGCGGTCTATACGGATTTTCAAGTCCTCATTTGGTTTAGTATTCATTCTATTCTCCACAATTTCGCTCATATTAACCTCCTGCGCAACGCCAAACGATCCGTATTACGTTTAACCATGACATTAGCTATAACTGCAGCCATTATCGTGATTCCCTGGATTCCCATCTGCCAGAATGGCGAAACATTAATTAGAGGTAGAGCATTATTCAGAAGACCGAAGAGAATTGTTCCAAGAATCAACCCTGACAGTTTCCCCACACCTCCCGCAATACTGACGCCGCCAAGGATACATGTCGCAATTACCTGCAGTTCATAACCTGCTGCAGTATCACCTTGAGCAGAAGCGAACTTTGCAACCCAGAGAACCCCTGCCAGACCTGCCAGACCTCCCATAATAGCATATGCCAGAAAAACCAGGGTTCTTTTGGGCAAACCCGAAACCTCTGCAGCTTCTGGATTCGAACCGACAGCGTAAATCTGCCTTCCTGTACGGGTATGGTTCACAAAATATCCGGCAATAACAAATACAAAGACAGCAGTAACGATTAGGCTGTTAATTCCAAAAATCTTTCCAGTAGCAATTGCCTTAAATCCGGTGGACATTTGGTAGGAACTGACCCATTTACCGCCTGAAACGACATAAGTCATTCCCCGAACAATATTCATCATCCCCAGAGTTGCAATAATGGGAAGCACATTAAAACGCGCCACCAGAATGCCGTTCAGCATGCCTATAATTGTACCGATAGCCATACCTTCGGCCAAACATAGAAGCGGAGGCATTTCAGGAAACCGTGCAACAGTCAAAGCTGAAACCATACCAGAGAAGGCGATTATCGCTCCTATTGACAAATCAATACCTCTGGTTATCAGTACCAGCATCATTCCCACAGCTAGAATTCCAAGAATGGACGTATTGGTCAGTAAAGAGGTGATATTTGAAAGAGAGAGAAATGCCGGATTTCTTAGCTGAATGAGCAAACCCAGTAGTATGATGAAAATCAGCAGACCAAGCTCCCTCAGATTCTCAGTGAATAGAATCTTACCTTTAACCAAATAACTATCCCTCTCTCGCTTCAGAAACAGCAGCATCTGTCCGCGGTGTTTTTACGACCATAGCAGCATTTAAAATTTCTTCCTGAGTGCATTTTGAAGTATCTAACAGAGCCGTAACATGCCCCTCTTTCATAACGACTATTCGGTCGCTCATACCCATCACTTCGGGCATCTCTGAGGATATCAGAATAATCCCGTATCCCTGTTCCACCAAATCTCCTATAATCTCATAGATGGCTGTCTTTGCTTTGATATCCACACCCTTGGTGGGTTCATCCAGAATAATGACTTTCAAATTTCTTGTCAGAATTTTTGCTACAACTACCTTCTGCTGATTGCCACCGGACAGTGTCGAAGCGCGGGTGAATATATTCCCGGCCTTAACATTGAGCTTGTCTGCAAGCTGGCCGGAAGCAAGCCGTTCACCACCTTCATCCAACCAGTTATACCTGGAAAATGAAGAAAGCGAGGGCAGAGTTATATTCTTACCGATTTCCCAATCCAGAATAAGACCCTGTTTTTGCCGATCTTCAGGCAGAAAACCAATTCCTGCATCCAGGGCCGTTACTGGGCTGTCTATAACAATCTCATGATCATCAAAGGTTATTATGCCCTCATCACTCGGGTTAATCCCGTAGATTGATTCACATACTTCAGTTCGGCCGGCTCCGACCAAACCTGTAAGAGCCAGGATTTCTCCCTTATGAAGGTCGAGCGAGACATTCCGGAAGTAGCCTATTCGGGTCAGGTTTTCAACACTCAGAACCTTTTCTCCAATAGGCACCTTACGCTTGGGAAACATCTGAATAATTTCCCGGCCCACCATTGCTACAATGAGTTTATCCTGAGTGATCTCCTCCATGGGCCAGCAGCCAATGAAGCGGGAATCCCGGAAGACAGTGACTCTGTCTGCAAGCCGGAAAATATCCTCTATTCGATGAGAGATGAAGATTATTGAGACTCCATCATCCCGGAGACCTTCGGTTATACGATAAAGTTCTGAACTCTCATGCTGTGTTAGAGCAGCCGTGGGCTCATCCATAATAATGATCTTTGCACGGGTTGAGAGTGCTTTTGCTATTTCGACAATCTGCTGTCTGGCAACAGACAGGTTACCCATTCTTTCATGTGAATCAAAATTAGCACCCAGCTGATCCAGTAATTCCTGAGCTTCCGAAAACATTTTGTTCCAGTCAATCCGTTTTGAATATCTCTTAATTTTTTCATGCCCCATATAAATGTTTTCAGCGACAGTCAAATCCGGATAGCATGTAACATGCTGATAAATTGCGGCCAGGCCCATTTCCTGTGCTTCCATAGGATTAGCAAAGGAAACAAGATTACCATTTATGAACATCTCGCCTGTATCGTGACTGTGTACACCTGTAATTATTTTAATAAAAGTTGATTTACCGGCTCCATTCTCGCCCATTAAGCCGTGAATCTCACCTGGCATCAAATCAAAGTGCACTTCGTCCAGAGCTTTGACTCCGGGAAAAGACTTTGATATATGTTTCAATTCCAGAATTTTCTCAGCCACAGAATCTACTCCTTATTTACTTCCTGTCATATATAACATCACAAATTTCATTCTAAATAAAACATCTCATCGAGAGTATTAACCACAGGTGAATCATCAGGATTAGTCTCCATTAGATCTGCCATAAAAGTCCACCATTCCTTGACAATATCTTTCTCCGCAAGCCGGTCAGCAGAATGGCCTTCAATCACTTTCTGACTTGCAAAAAGTGTATTTGTCCGCTTATCCAGAAAAATTATATAGTCATATATCCCGGCAGAGCTTAATTTAGCTGCAAGTTTTGGCCAGATCTCATCATGCCGACGTTTATATTCCGCTGACTTTCCCGGTTTCAACTGCATAGCAAATCCTATTCGTTTCATACGCACCCTTCTCAATTAAAAATCTTTAAAACTTGTGAAAGTTGACATAGCCGTTTGTAGTCTCTTATTAATTTTCATATCAGCACACCCGTGTTACAGGGAGCCCAAGAAGTGCCCCCAATTTATCTAAGCTTGATCCAATATGACCTGTACCTATTGCACAATGATGAGACGGTCCTTTGCGTGACCAGACATCGATAAATTCGCGTGCCGGAAGAGGAAATTTATACCGACTATTGGTATTCCCTATATGAAGGACTGGGCCGGAGACACATTGTCCCTCTGCAACAAGCAAAAATACACCATTTATGCCCTCACAAACAGATAAAAAAGTTACCGGGCCATTCTTGACACTCATCTGTATAGAAAGACCTTTTCCGGGTTTTCCATGATAAACAGGGAGAGGAACAAGATCGACAGCTCCCTCAGCAATACTTATATGAGCAGGTCCGTCATGACCAAATATAATAATGTCATCATTAAAATCCATGGCATAAAACTCAGAAAAAGATCCTCCAATACCGAAACTATCCAAAATTTTCATAGCCTGGGCATTCTTGATTTCACATTCTCCAGCTACTGGTATATGTCTTCCGATCAGCATAGTACTTCCAGCAATTATTGAAGTTACAATATTTTCGTGCTCTGAACCTTCAGTTCCCTCATAATAATATGCAAGGGATCCAAGATGATGATTTGCAACCAGTTTGTCCAGAGCCACTGATGTGCGAGCAGCACGATCCAGCTCAAATGCATCACAATCAGTTAAAACATTAAATGTTAATTTAAATGCAGCACGTTTTTCATATATCTCATCTTCTGTGACTTTCCTGCGTAGTTCAGCCAGTTCATCTATCTCAATAAAATCGATGTGACCGCCAAATGAAGCTATTTGCTGGGTGATATCAGTATAAACATCAAGCATACCTGCATAATAATGTCCTATAACTCCAAGTCTGTTGTTCTGCATGATTTTTACTACTTTTGCAGCATTGATCCACTCTTCTAAAAGAGCATTAGTTTGAGGTTCTCCAAGATAGCCGGTAATTAAATGGAAATTGATACCAGCACGATTGAAGACATTGGCAATTTCCGGTACTGAACAAGCTTGACAATATGCAAGCCATTCCCCAGTCATAACACCCCGATCGGTTATTTTGTTAAAAGAATCATAATCGATAAAGGCGGTAGGTTGAATGTTCAACACTATAATAGGAACTCCGGTTACCTGAACAATTGGCAGGACTGTAGAAGAAAGAGCATAGGTAGAGATATACAAAAATATGAAATCAACTTGTTGTTGACGAAAAAGAGCTCCTACTGCTTTTGCTCTTTCAGGATTATCTACCAGGCCTGCATCTATCAACTCAATATCACCAAAAGAAAGCATCTTTTGCGAAATCTGCTGCTGATACCCCTCCAGTCGCTCCTTAAGACCTTTAAACTGAGGCCAATAGGTATCTAAACCAATACCGAATATACCGATAATTATTTTTTCATGCCCATCCATTATTGCATCCTCTCCATTTATTATCATGCTATACCATCAAATGGTTCAATGGAATGGACATTTATTTTTTTTTGATATACATTTTTTCTCATGGCTACTCACGGAAGCACCTTCTCAAGATACCTTCCTGTTAACTCTGAAGCTCTCCTTTGGGAAATTTATTGCAATGATGCCGGATATAACCAGGTACCTGCAGGAACCAGTTATCCTAATGAACCTGAACAACATCCAAAAAATTATGCAAAAAACGTAGTAACTGGTAGAGTTTTACGAGAATATCAGGTTGTCTATATAACAACCGGTAGGGGCTGGTTTAGTAGTGATTTATCTGGCCGGCATGAGATTAAAACTGGCGATATATTCATGCTTTTCCCTGGTGTAAAGCACGCATATTCTCCTTTACCTGATACAGGATGGCAGGAATACTGGGTAGGGTTCTCCGGGATACACGCAGATAGACTTTTTAAAAACGGACTTTTCAATCCACAGAAACCCGTTCACCATATTGGGCTCAACCAGGAAATCATGGTGGATTTTGAACAAATTATACGATTTTGCCGCCAACAGCCCCCAGGCTTTCAGGTTCGTTTGGGTGCTATAATCCTTCAGCTCCTTGCCCATATCTATACTTCAAAATTGAATTTACAGACAGCTCAGGGAGATAGTGAGCTTGTACAGATGGCTCGCTCGGTCATGCAGCTATATGTGGACGAAGGTATAGAAGTGAACCAAATTGCTGATAAGCTAGGTGTAGGATACAAACATTTACTTGAAATATTCCAGCAGTTTACAGGACTTACACCATACCAGTACTTTCTGCAGCTCCGTATACATAGAGCCAAGGAACTACTGGAAAACAACTCTATGTCTATAAAGGAAGTTTCCGGCCGAATGAACTTTGAGAACCAATACTATTTTTCACGTATTTTTAAGAATAAAACTGGATGCTCTCCTTCACAGTGGATTGCTTTGACCTGTAATAATCTCAAAAATGGAGAAAGGTTCAAAAGGAATTAATGCGCAAATCGCCATGCAATCGTAAAAATGACCACATAGTAAAAGCCTCTCAGAGCAATCCCCTTTTTATTGCTTGATACATTCCATATGAATAGTGAAGAAGACTCGATAGAACAGGCTATTTTTACAGCCAGTCCTTATCTCTAAGCCCTTCACAAAGGAGAAACTAACAGAAAACCGCCGGGGTGCGGTCGTATGCCTGCCAAACATATATAAATATCCCCCGTTCATTCCCTTTGCAGCAACATAATCGGGACATGAGATAAATGCATCTGCTGTTTCCTTTAAAATATTCCAGGCTATAGGACTTGGTTCGCCACATGACAGTCCGGCCATAATTGTATTTAAAGATCCAATTACATTATGCGGTTCCTCATCATCATACTTCATAGATTCAAAAAGGCATGCCGCTTTTTCCGGTTCAACCAGAATACATTTTGGGGCATCCCTGCCAAAAACACTATGATAAAATCCAGCAACGGAGGCAGCGGGGGCTCCAACTCCTGCCTGAACAAAAATATGGGTGGGTTTTATCATACCCTGTGCACTGAATTGTTCCTGGGCTTTGAGAAACATTGTTGTATAACCCTGCATAATCCATGAGGGAATAGTTGAATAACCATCCCAGGATGTATCAGAGATAACATTCCAGCCATTTTTCTTTGAGTCTATAACTACTTGACGAACTGCATTATCATAATTCCCTTCTATAATTTTTACCGTAGCGCCATAATCTCGGATAGCCTGGATTCTTGCTTTGGAAGTTTCTGAATGGACATAGATAACACACTTATGACCAAGTTTTCCTGCGGCTCATGCAATACCTCTACCATGATTACCGTCTGTAGCTGAAGCAAAGGTAATTTCACCTAATTTTTCCTTTGCTTCGTTCGAAACAAGGTAATCAAAAGTGATGGGCTGACCTTCAATTCCAAGCTTTTTTTGAAAAAATTTATACAGAGCAAAAGATCCACCCAGAACTTTGAATGAATTCAGCTCCAGACGTTCTGCTTCATCGTTAATCCATATTCCACCAACACCAAACATTCGCGCCAGATTATTAAGATTTTTTAAAGGTGATATCTTGAATCCCGGAATTTGTATATGGAATTTTCTGGCTTCATGGGCAACTTCAAGAGGAAATTATTTTTTTCTTAAAGCATCATATTTATTATTATTCAAGATCCATCTCATGTCAGATTTTATAATATTCATAAATACTCCCCTAAAAAAGCCTTGTATAATATATAGCCATTATCTCCTTTCCATGTCCAGTTTTATCGATATCTGATACCAAGAAAAACCGGGCTATTTCGTTTAAAAAATGACCAGGCGCCACCATCCGGGTGATTAAGAATAGTTATTTCTCCTTCTGGGTATCTCTTCAATCCAAGGATTGAAGAACCGCCACCGTCAAGATTTATCGCATTTTCTGCTCCAAGAGCTCTCATCCATTCAGCTGCTTCGTAAAATGTTGCCCCCGATCCGGTTTGGGTATTTTCACCATCTATCGCAGCAAGAATAAGAATAGTGCCGTTTTCAGAAGTTCCAAGAAGACTTCTCGCAGCCCTGGGGCGTTCTACTGCCACATTTCTCCTATTCTCCAGGATAATGAAAAACCCGCCTGCTCCATCATTCATCTGATCATGTTCAATAAAGGGAGGATGCTTAAGTATTACCCTTTTATTGTTAGTAATAAAAAAAGCATCATATCTGTCATTCATGGAATAAAGAACTCCCTCCGAAAGAACGATCCCCTCTGCAGTCTGCCGGGTTCCAGGAAACAGACGGTAGGGTTTGAATGGAGTTGTATTTATTGCTGCAATTAGATCCTCTTTTTTCATGAACTGTTCTAATGTTCCTGTACTAAAATTGTTTTTTCCGGGATTTTCGCCCGTCATAGGAGAGATCCCCCTGGATATAACAATTTCCCTTTCATTCACAGAAAGATCTATTTTAACACCGCTTATGTAAAAAGGAGGATTTGAACTGCTGAAGGAGAAGCTTTCAACTCCCTTATACACAGTCTCCCATGAAGGAGAGAAATCCAAGGGAGGAAGGATGATATCAACGGTGTCAGTCCGTGCATTACCCGTAAAGGTACTACAGCAGGAGAGAAAAATTCCAAGACCGAATAGCAGGAGAAACCATACTATTCTTACATTTTTTGAGTTCATTATATGAATATACAGTGTTGAAGGAAAATCTCAAAGCATAATTATTAAGAATAAGAACTGCCAAACTAATAAATCATATTGTAATAAATTGTTATATATGTCTTGCAGTACTGAAAGATTGAATCTGAGTAAAATAAAAGTACAGGACATTTGTAGTCATCATATCCTGTACTTTACTTACTAAATCTTAACTATCAGGATAATTTTTCTGCAATCTTACCTACCCTGACAGCCAGGACAGCCGCAAGACTAAGTTCAGTTTCGCTCGGCATTCTGGAACCGTCTCCAGCAGCGATAGTTGTTGCACCATATACACTGCCTCCTTCCATGGAGCTGCTGTTAAACAAAGCCTGTTCTGACTGGGGAATACCAACAAAAATCATACCATGATGAATAAACGGAACCATACCTGTAATTAAAGTCGATTCCTGACCACTATGCTGGGTTGCTGATCCAGTAATAAGACCAAATGGTTTCCCTATTAAAGCACCGGTTTGCCAGAGTTGACCAGTTGCACCAATAAAGTTACTGAACGGTCCGGCCATATTCCCGAATCTGGTAGGAAAGGCAAAAATAAAACCGTCATAATCAGTCAGGTTTTCCACTTCAGCTTTTTTAACATCTGCAAATGACTTCTGTGCTTCAAGAGCACCCATTTTTTCAAGTACTTCTTCCGGGAGGGTTTCTTCCACCCGCAAGAGTTCTGCCTCGATGCCGTTTTTCTTAAGGCCGTTTAATGCAGCCTGTGCCATTCCGAAGAGATGACCGTATGTTGAATAAAATATTACACCAATCTTCATTTAATACTCCTATAGTCCCGTTCCCAGTTTTTTACAGAGAACCCCAAGGGTTTTCTGCTCTTCAGGAGAGAGAACTTTTAAACAATTATAGATTCCCCGGGCATGCCGGGGGAAAACATCTTCGATCAGATCTTTTCCCTCAGTTGTCAGAGATATAAAAACTTTTCTGCGATCGAAAGAACATGGCTGGCGTTCAACAAATCCCTTTTTAACGAGATTATCTATTACCATTGTCAGATTACCCTTGGTCTTTAGAATCTTTGATGAAAGTTCATTTGACGTAAGGTTACCTTTATGAAGCAGAGCTTCAAGGACACCAAACTGACTGGCTGTGAGTTTGCCGTCTAAAACATCCAGGGAAGCCAGGGCAGAAATTAAACTGGCCTCAGCCCTAATGAATTTTGTAAATAAATTTAACGATCTTTTTATTTCTTTATTCATAGTTAAACATTAAACTATTTAACATTGAACCAATAGTCAAGTGATTTTTACTTATATTTTAAAAATAGAGGATAAATTTATGATTAACTTCTACATTGCAAATATTAGTTAAATCTTCAATCAATAAATCGTAAAATAACTGAAAACCCATGAGGTTCCAGATTTATGACAGAAAAAGCTGCTCCATGAGCCTCTGCAACTGCCTTCACTATACTAAGGCCAAGGCCAAAACCACCCCCGGTTCTCCTTCCGGTTCTTGAAGAATCCCCAAGAAGAAATGGTTCACCTATTCGGCTGACAAGGTTCTCGTCCAATCCAGGTCCCGTGTCTGATACCTCAAGGATAAATCCATTATTACCTCTGGTATCCAGACTGACAAGGATGGAAGAACCTGGAGCATGTCTCATAGAATTTTCAATAAGATTTCTTAGTGCAAGATCCATCCGGTCGCGATCGAGAAGAACTGTCAAATCCGAACCTTCAAAATTATATGTCAAGGGAATGTCTTTTTCCTGATAGTTCCTGCAGACAGAAAGGACCCAATCCTGAAGAGAAATATCTTCCCTGTTCAGGATATTCGGCTGAGTGGTGAGCCTCCTCTGTTCAAGAAGATTCCCTGTTAGTCGATCCAGAGTATCAATCTCCTCATTCATGGATTCCCGAATACGTTTGTTTTCAATAAATTCAAGGGATACCTTCATTCTGGTAAGGGGAGAGCGAAGCTCATGACTTACAGCCACAAGAAGATCGTACATGGAATGGATATACTTTTCTATTCTATCGGCCATGCCATCCATTGCCCTTCCAAGAGTGGCAAGCTCATCCACCCCTTTTGGATTAACCCGTTTATTCCAGTCCGACACTCCAAATTCAAGAGCTGTTTGGTTCATGACCTTAAGAGGTTTAAGAAAACGTCTGACCATCATGTAACTGATAGAAAGGGCTGTTAATATCGAAACTGCCAGTATCAGCCAAATAAGAATTGACATCCGGTAATCAGCATGAAAATCTGTGAAGGCATAATCAAAACCACCCATTTGTATTGTTATTGGAAAGTCTTTTTCCCATGGGAATAAATGCAAACCCTCACCATCGTCACTCAAAGGCAAAAAGTCCTGCTCCAGGAGATCTTCATCGCTGTCCCATTGCATAATAGCGTTCGATATCTTTATTTCGAGCCCGGTTTTATCTGCAATATTTCGTGCAACATTAATATCAGGGGGAATACCTATTTCTGCGGCAAGGGTGTAAGCTAAGTACTGTAGATTCTGTACAGAAATTTCCGTATTGGGTGATGAGGAGGAAAGAATCTGTACCAGAACAACCCCCATACTTATAATGAGGAAGGCAACTACATAGGCGGCCAATAGTTTGATAAAAATTGATTTTACATGATGTACTTTCATGACAGTTCTCCGACAAATACATATCCAAAACCATGAACAGACTTGATATATTTGGGGGTTTTTGCACTTTCGCCTAATTTGGAACGTATTCTGCTTATTAGAATATCAATTGATCTGCTATAACTTGCGGAATCAAAGCCCTGAATATTCAGCATAATTTCGTCACGACTGAATTTTCTTCCAGGATGCTGAACCAGTAATAACAGAAGCTCGAATTCCATGGATGTCAAATTCATGGCTTTATCCAATATATATGCTTCTCTTTCCTTAGTATGGATTACGATATTATCAAAAAATAAACTTCTGGATTGAGTTCTTGTGCCTGAACGCTTAAGGATTGTCTGGATCCTTGTTACAAGTTCCCGGGGTTCGAAGGGTTTCGCCATATAGTCATCTGCACCTAATTCAAGCCCTACAATTTTGTCCATTGCATCACCTCTGGCGGATAGCATTATAATGGGAATATCACTTTTCCTGCGAATTTCACGACAGGTTTCAAATCCATCCATTACCGGCATCATCACATCCAGAACAATTAAATGGGGGGATTTTTCGGCGAGAAGTTTAAGACCATCCTGTGAATTGGCTGCAGTCATCAAATCCATTTGAAACATTAAAAAATACTCATGCATAAGGTCGAGAAGCTTTTCATCATCATCAATCATCAGAATCTGAGTGAGCACTGGAACATTATTCATATTAGAAGTACCTGCCTTATAAAGATAATATACATTAAACCCAGATATTTATCCTAGTTAATGAACGCTGTTTAATCCTAATTCCGGGAGATACAATTTGTTACATATATTTACTTTTCAGAAAAGACTATAAATATAATAAGTAATAAATTATGATCATGAAAAAGAATAACAGAGACTTTAGCAGAACAAAATTATTAGCAGTCATCATGGTAATCATCCTGATGAGTATTCCTGGACTTTGCAGTGCAGGAGAATCGACCAGTCCCCAGTCAGCGGATAAATTGTTTTTGTATTCACATTCAAAAGCCATGGAAGCACTAAGTTTTAGCATGGATACTCTTGAAATCAATTACCCCTTAAGTTCTTTACATAAGGGTCTGGGTTACGCAACTGTAGCAATGGGCATGCTTACGGGAATACTAAATCCGGAAAATGTTGGAGAAAATCTCCATCAGACCCTGGGTTATACGACTGCAGGCTTTGCATTTGCAACAATGGCAGCAGGATTTATAGCTCACTATAGGGATATTGATCTGCAGTCCGGATGGAGCTCAAACAATATTCACACAATTCTAGGCATCACTGGTGGGGTGATGATGATGATTGCCCCTTTCCTGGCTCCAGGTGATGCTCATCAGGTTCTTGGGGAGTTGGGTGCTTTAACCATGGGAATTTCAATAGTAGGAAAATTAGTTTACTAATATAATAAAAAAAATTAGGGGAGATATTATGAATAAAAAATTTACAGTAATTTTTATAATTGCCATTTTGGCAGCAGGCATCTTGTACGCTGAAACAGTCAATAACAATAAAATAGCAGTCCTATATAATAAAAACACTCAAACAAACAGAGATGTACTTCATTTTATGGGCAGTCAATTTGATGCACTGGGCAGCCAATATCAATTCTTTGCTGTGAAGAAACCAGAGGAAATAAAACCTGGTGCTTATAAAGCAGTACTTGTACTTAACACTGGTGTCAGAGACGGAATTGACCCGAAACTCTCGGGGTTTATTGACTCATGGCAAAATAAATCTGAAATCATCTTAATCAGTCTTTATAGAGGAAGTACTGAAATTAAGGTGGAAACAATACCGTCATCGAGTAACCCCCAGGGGGTTGATGCAGTCTCTGCTGCCTCTTTATGGAAAAAGGGCGTACTAAGTTCAATCTTTGGAAATAAACCCAATACACTGCAGATGCATGAAGAATGGGTAAAACAGGTCCTTACTCTCCTCTCAAGAAAAGGTTAGGTAGGAAATAATGCCTATACTTATACTTCTTTATCTGGTACTGCCAGGAGTACAGGTTTATTTCTTCCTTGCAGGACAATTTGGGAATATCCTTGCGGATATTCTTAATTTCGGGGCATCCATTTTTGCCCTCCATTGGC
Organism: Spirochaetia bacterium; assembly: GCA_027859095.1. Taxonomy (GTDB): domain Bacteria; phylum Spirochaetota; class Spirochaetia; order B11-G9; family B11-G9; genus JAJRQE01. The sequence continues at coordinate 71,545 of JAQIBN010000006.1, forward strand.
TTCTGGCAAATGTTATCATTACATCTAAAATACCATGGCTTCAAAGAAGTATACCCTATGATGCACGAATACGTTTCCATATCTTTTCTACAGCAGGAATAGGTATAGCTGTAATCTATCATGCCATCTACTACTTTGCGATGGGTGCATTTATAGACCCTCCAACATGGGCAATTATTATTATTCTAACACTTATGCTTCTATTTGCCATTTTATGGATACCAGTACCTGGTTTTAAGGCTTTTAGAACATGGCTGATAAGTAAAAAGAGAGGGGGGTCAGAGCTTAATTATGACCGTTCAAAGGGGCTTCATAGATTGTTTGTTCTGGTACTGGGATTTCTTCTTCTCCTTCATATTCTAGAAGCAGAAATATTTTTAAATGTCAGCCCTGTCTCTGCCTTATTCTACGGGGTTCTTTATGTAGGAAGTTTTGGTATATACCTGCTCTCCCTCAGTTCGATTTTCAATATTAAATCTGAGATCATAAGCATAGAGGATAAGGAGGGTATTATTATCATTACCCTTCAGCCGACCAGGCGCTTTAGATACAAAAGTGGCCAATTCACCTTTCTGGGAGTTAAAACCTCTACAAATAAAATTGAAGAACACCCATTTTCATTCCTATCATCTCCTCAAAAGAAACATGATCATAAATTTGAGATTGAACCTGTAAGTTTAGCGATTAGAGCCCTTGGAGATTTTACCAGAGATCTATCCAATCTAAAACCTGGAAATAAGGTACAGTTGAGAGGCTCCTATGGTAATTTTAGACCAGGGAAAGAAAAAGCACTGTGTTTCGTAGCATCAGGTATAGGTACCGTGCCTATTATTAGCATTCTGAAAGATCTCCATGCATCAGGGGATAAGCGACCCATGCAGATATTTCTTGCGGTTGACCATAAAGACGAAATACCTGAACGGGAAAAAATCGTTAAAATCGCCGAATCAATGCCAAACGTTAATCTGCATATGATGGTTTATAGCGAGGACGGTCTGAGATATTCTGAGGATTATTTCAGAAAGCACCTCTCTGATCAAAGTAGTTTTTCATATTATCTTTGTTCATCTCCAGGAGTCAGGCCAATTGTGCTGAAGGCACTTACCGCTATTGGTGTAAAAAAATCTGCCATACATTCTGAGGCATTTACTTTTGGATGATTTTGGAGAGCTAAAGAGAACATTTTTTATTCATTTTCAACTTTCCGAAGTGCATCCACAAACGCCATAACAGATCGGCTAACATCAACCTCTGTGGTAGCCCAGGAACAGACACTGACACGGATAACATATTGGCCATTCCATTTTGCATTTCCACACCAGCATTCCCCGGATTGCTGTACCAGTTCAAGGACCATTTTAGTTGTATCATCATCTTTACAGGTAACAAGTACCTGATTAAAAACAACATCATTCAGTACTTCGAATCCCTGTAATTTAAATTCTTCTGCAAATTGAACTGCCCTTTCATGCAGCCCCTCAACAAGCTCAGCAAGACCACTTGTACCAAGAAATTTCAAAGCTGCCCACATTTCCACAGCCCTTGCCCTGCGGGACATTTCCGGTGTAAATAACATTCCATCACGTTGCTCTCCATAGATTATGTAAGAACCGGTAGCATGAAGAGCAGAAGACAATGCATCCCTGTCAGTACACAGAATAATGCCACTATCGTAAGGAGTATTCAGAGTCTTATGCCCATCTGCAGACCAGGAATCCGCTTTGGACATATAATTTGTTAATTCATTAAATCTACTGGATCCTGCTGCCCACAGACCAAATGCACCATCAACATGAACCCAGGATCCTGCTGCCTCAGCAATAGGCATTATTTTATTAAAAGGATCAAAAGCTCCTGTGCTTACTTGACCTGCCTGGAGAATTAGAATTGTTCTTTCATCCAGAATAGGAAGAGTTTCAGGGATTATACGTCCCTGGTCATCTACATCGGCAAACTCCAGCTGTTCACTTCCAATTCCAAGAAGAGCCAGGCCTTTTATAACTGTACCATGAGCCTGTCGTCCCAGGACAATTCTAAAAGGAGGGGCACCAGCCAAACCTTTTTTATTTACATCCCACCCCTGTTTCTCCAGAATTCTAAATCTGGCAGCAGCAAGACCACATAATATCGCCATAGAACTACCACTGACAAACCCTGCAACTGTTTTCTCTGGAAGAGAAAATATCTGTTTAAGCCATTTCTCAACAACTGATTCAATCTTAGAAACAACAGGAGAAGAAATATACATTGGAGTATTCTGATCCCAAAAATCTGTAAGCCATTTTACAGCAAGAGAAGCTGGAATTACCCCACCATCTACAAAGCCAAAATAACGCCCACCAATTTGACTTACTGTCCCGGGGGAACCATATTTGTGAAGCTGATCAAGAATTGATACAGCATCTGATGAGGCAACAGGCATTTCCTCATTAAAAGAATTCAAATTTTTTATTGCTTCTTCAAGAGGAAATACATTTCTGTCAAGAGCAGTTTCTGCATACTCCAAAGCATATTCCCCTGCCTTTTTAAACAGGTTTTTATCTTTTAACTCCAGAAACATTTTTTCCCGGATATTCATTTTAACTTTTTATTTCAGCTATACACTCAATCTCAACCATGGCATCCAGAGGATTTTGTTTAACCGCAATTGCAGATCTGGCAGGGGTATGACCATCAAACATTTCTGCATACACTTCGTTCATCCTTTTAAAATCATCCATAGATTTTAGAAAAACAGTGGTTTTTACTATATCTTTTAGGCTAAGATTCATTCCATTTAAAACAACAGTTATATTTGTGAGAACTCTTTTTGTTTGTTCCTCGATTGTTACGCCAACAATTTTCATAGTTACCGGATCCAGTGGTGTTTGACCAGAACAAAAAACAAGGTTTCCAGTTTTAACGGCATGACAGTATGGGCCGATTGCAGCAGGTGCTCCGTCAATTAATAATGTTTTCATTTACTATCTCTCCTAATAATAATATTTCAACTTTCAGCATTCACAGTTTCTTCAATTATATCAAGAAGATCCTGCTCTTTAATAGGTTTTGAAACAAAGTGATCCATACCAGCTTCTATACATCTACGAACATCTTCTGGAAATGCATTTGCTGTAAGCGCAATAATTTTAATATATCCACCAGATTCTTTTTCTAATTCTCTAATTCGTTTAGTAGCCTCAATTCCATCGACCTCAGGCATTCCCATGTCCATAAGAATAAGATCAAAGTCTTTAGTCTTAATTATCTCAAGAACTTCTCTGCCGTTAACAGCTTCTTGAACAAGCATACCTTTCTTTGAAAGAAACTTATTTATGTATATTCTGTTTATGGCTTCATCTTCAGCAATTATCACCCGAAGCCCTTCAATAGCATTATTTGTTGTAAGATTAAACTTTTCAGGAATTTCCTTTTGCCCAGGGGGAGTAGGTACAACAGGAAAACTAATTTTAAAAGTAGAACCTACACCTACTTTACTTTCTATTTCAATTGATCCGTTTAATAACTCTACCAATTGTTTTACAATTGCCAACCCACGCCCTACACCTTCATGTGTTTTTACATATGTATTTTCAATTTGAACAAAACTATCAAAAATTGTTTGTATTTCTTCATCAGGGATCCCAATTCCGGTATCAATTATTGAAATTTCTAAATTTTCTTCTAATTCTACAGATAAACTAATAGTCCCTTTATCTGAATACTTAATTGCATTGGTAACAAGATTAATAATAATTTGTCCGATTCTTACCCTGTCACCATAGAAATTAATTATTTCAGGTTTAATATTATACAGAAGTTCAATTTCTTTTTTATCAGCTGTAGGTTTTAATACTGATATAGTATTTTTAATAAGATTACTTAAACTGAATAAAACAGGTTTAATAGTTAAATTCCCTGTTTCAATCTGAGAAAAATCAAGAAGATCTGAAATAATTCTAAACAGATGATCTCCTGATTCTGCAATCATTTGGAGAAATTCTTTCTGATCATTATCTAAATCAGTATCCATAACCAAACCTGTCATTCCCAATATTCCATTTAAGGGAGTTCTTAACTCATGACTTATGTTTGCTAAAAAGTCATTTTTCATTTTGCTTGCGTTTTCAGCTTTAGACTTAGATTCAATAACTTCCTTTTGGGAAATTTCAAGTTCCTTAACCTTAAGAAGTAGATTTTTTTTTGCTTCAACAAGATCAGTCTGACTTTGTTTATTTACTATCCATAAATAGACAAAACCCACTGTTACTAGAATAATAAGAATAGTTTGAATATAAATTTTATTATAAGAAAAAAATATAATAGTAATAGACGTAATAAAAAGTACTATTGTAACAAAAGGAATTATTATTTTACTTCTTAAACTTAAAGATATCATTAACTTTCTCCCCATGCCTAATTATATGAATATATTTCTATGTTGCAAACAATATTTGAATATTTTAATTAAAATATCCCTTTATTCATTCAAAAATACCATATATGATTTTACAATGCCAAAAGAAGCTATCCCCCGACTGGATGACGATACAATCAGAGAAAAAAATACTACCTTACTGCCGGCTTAAATCAGGTGAAGTTTGGGTAGATCCTACAGGACAACATAAAATAGCTGTTCTGGACGCTGAATCTAAAAAAGACTGCCAACTAATAAGTAAAGATGAGAATGTAGATCTTTTCATACAGGATCCTCCATACAACATTGCTGTGGGAAATAAAAATACCCAGCAGCTTTCAAGAATTAATATTGAAGAGTATATAATTTTTTCAAAAAAATGGGTTCAAAACAGTATAGATATAATGTCAAAAGATAGTCATTTTTATGTTTGGCTGGGTGCGGATCAGAAAAGAGGATTTCAACCTCTACCTGAATTTATGATCCTAATGCGAAAATATGAAGAGCTTACATCCCGAAGCTTTATAAGCCTTAGAAACCAAAGGGGATACGGCACTCAGAAAAACTGGATGGCTGTTAGGCAGGAGCTTCTTTATTACACAAAAGGGGATCCCTTTTTTAAAGTAGCTTATACAGATATTCCAAAAGTGCTAAAAGGATACTATAAAACAATAAATGGTAAAGTAACAGATAATCTTGAAAGAGGTAAATCTGAAACAATTCGTCCAGGAAATATCTGGCTGGATATCCAACAGGTTTTTTACCGGATGGAAGAAAATATTCCCGGGGCCTATGCTCAAAAGCCTCTTAAATCTATAGAAAGAATTATTAAAACCAGCTCAAAAAAAGAAGATATGGTAGCTGATTTCTTTGCCCACTCCGGGACAACCCTTATTGCTGCAGAAAAACTTGATCGCAGATGCATTACATTTGACAGAGACCCTGTTTTTGCAGAACTTACAATTAGAAGGTTGGCAGTGGGAAAATCCATTTCCGGAGATTAATATCGAAAACAATGATATTCCCAATTCAAGAAAATAGTAGTTTTGACATAACAGTTTAAATAAGATAACAGCTTGAAAACGTCTTAGCTTAAATACTCTCTAACCTTATTTCTATCCCATTCCTCATTTACAGCCAGTTCGTACAACTTAGCTCTGGATTTATCTCCAGCCATCTCAACACCTTTAAGAAGATCATTTTCGTAATAAAACAATCTATAGGCTCCTGAAGAGAGTACAGATTCTTCTAAATCCAGTTCTTTAGGACTATGTTCCAGAAACGGGCGCATTGAAAAAAAGTAAGTACCAAAAAGATCTACCTTAATTCGATATTTTTTTAAAGGCCAGGTAGAAACCAATCCGGCCATATTTGCTGCTGCTGTTCTTCCCTGATCCTGTGCAGAATGCCAATGATCTGTAATGGTTCCTGATTCCAGCTGAGTACAGTCTCCAGCTGCATAAATATTAGTAATAGATGTTTCCATTTTAGAATTAACCAATATTCCATTTTCTGTTTTAATACCACTTGATTCGGCAAGAGCTATCCTTGGTTTTATCCCAAGGCTGTAGAGTAAAAAATCGTTAGTTGCACATTTTCTTTTTAAAGATACTGCGGTTACACAAATAGAAGTATCTAATTTTGTATCACTTACGATAGACCTAATACCTTCTGTAGTTGTTCTGTAAAGTATAGTTATATTATGGGATTCGAATAATTTTTCAATTTTTTCTGATATTTTTTTGGAGAAATATCGATTTAATAAAACATTGCTTCTACCTGAAAGTGTAACATTTAATCCAGCCTCTCTTAATTGAGCAGCTGTTTCAACACCTTCAATTCCTAAACCATAAACAAGACAGGATTGGGACGTATTTATTAGATCTTTCACATCTAATGCATCTTTGTAAGATCTGATTGATACTGCCTTTCTAAAAACTTCTGATGAAGGAGAATTAGACTCTGCTCCTGTACTAATTAGAAGTTTATCCCATTTTACAATCTTCCCGTTATCCAATTCTGCTGATTTATTTGAAATATCTATAGAAAGTACTTTGGTATTATTCAGTAAAGTTATTTTGTTCTCGTTATACCAGTCCGGATCTGCAAGTTGAAATTTTGTAATATCAAGTTTATCCGGATAGAATTTTTTATTTATCTTTGTTCTTTTATAGGGAAGATATTCTTCTCCATTAACTGCAATAATCTTCCCAGAAGGATCATGCCTACGAAGAGCTTCAATTGCATAAAATCCTGCTGCGTTTACACCTATTATAAGATACTTTGCCTGCATAAATATTAACTCCTCCTTAATAATCATTAAGCAGTACTTTTTAAAGTAGAAAATGTGATACAGCGCAAAAAGCTGATCTATTCTTTTTCCAGCATATCAAGATAAGACTGTAAGGCTTTTACCAACTGGCGAAGCATCTCCTTTGGCATTTCATCCAGATCAGATTGAATATTTTTAAAAGATTCTACATCAGCCTGGAGTTCTGAAAGATTCTGAGTCATTTGTTTTAACTGATTTTCATTACTCGAAATTCGCTCTCCGGATTCTTCATCTGCATTATCAACATAACTGGATGTTGTAAGAGGGTCTCCAAAACCAAGAACTCCACTGGTTGCACATGAGCTAATCAAAACAATTCCTAATAAAACTACAAAAATAAGTCGGTATTTTTTAATGCCCTTAATTATATTTTCCATTTTATTTTCCTCTATATTGGATTTTTATAAATTAATGCTATCACAATTCTATTTATAAATAAATAGATTTAGTACTAATGAAAGGTATAGTTTAAGATCAAAATACTATTTACTGGATTTAATATGATAAATAGAATAATCTTTGGAGCCAACACCCCTTAATAAGCCTGGTCGGGACTTCGTCCCTTGGACGGAAGCAAGCTTCCTGCTCGGGTATGCAACCTAACCTGCCCGGCTACGTTTCTTTCAGCTTTTGTATTGCTATAGCTGTAGCAATAAAGACAGGATTTTGTTTCCACATCATTTATTTTTGGGCAAAAATGAGTGTTATTTTTAGAATTATCCAGGTTGACAATTATAAAACATCCAATATTATAACAATATGAAACTTGTTTGCGGTATTGATGAAGCTGGAAGAGGGCCAATTGCAGGGCCGGTAACAGCAGGGGCTGTAATTCTTCCAATTGATTTTCCATATGAAATATTAAATGATTCAAAATTATTAAGTGAAAAAAAGCGTGAATTTGCAGCAGAAATTATTCTTAAAAAATCTATAGCATATGGAATTGGTTGGGTCTGGCCACCTGAAATCGATAAAATAAATATTCATCATGCATCCCTATTAGCAATGAAACGAGCTTATGGCCAATTGAAAGTTAAAGCTGATTTTACAATGATCGATGGTAAATTTACTCCTGATATTGATGTGAAATCTGAAGCTATCGTAAAAGGCGATTTAAAAATCAGAGAAATTCAGGCAGCTTCAATCTTAGCTAAAACAGCTAGAGATAGATGGATGATTAGATATTCCTGGATTGATGGTAGATATGGATTTGAAAAACATAAAGGATACCCTACAAAATATCACAGGGAACAATGTTTGGAATACGGAATATCATATATACATAGAAAAAGTTTTAAAATTCTCTAATACTGACTGAAGACAAAAATAAGTTATACTAGTCTTCAGTCCAGAATGACAAAAATATTACCTTTTATTTTTGTTTTTGTTTCTAACAATAAAATCTGATGCTTTCTGGAAAGATTCAATAAATTCTTCAATATCCTCTTCAAAAACCATTACAGAATGTCGCTCAAAACCTTCTTCACCATGCTTTTTACTTTCTACTATGTTTAGAAAAAGATCCCCGTGCCTGTTCTCTTTTACATTAAAAAAATAGGTCCGCTTATCAGAGTTGGCTCTGGTAGAAAAAACTTCACCTCTTAATCCCATAACAATATCCTGCTTCATATTAAAATTTTCAAGTGGATACTACTCTATCACTTACTAAGTTGCAATAGCTACAAAATTCTTCACATCTACTTGACGATTATAACCATATTTAGTATACATATGAAACTAAAACATACGAGTATATTACTCGGGTGTTTAAATGCGTCTGTCGTATAATGGTATTACCTCAGCCTTCCAAGCTGATGACGTCGGTTCGATTCCGATCAGACGCTCTTAATTTCAAACCTAAATGCTTATATAATAAGCGTTTAGGTTTTTTTATTGTTTGTTTTTTCCTGCTGTCTGAGAAAATTGTGAGAAAAGACAGAAACAAATGATAAGGGTTAAAAGTCTCAAACCTCAATTTGATAATTACCTGGATGTTACTGTGCACATATAAGTTAAATACTTTAGAGCAAGATATAATTGAAGATCAAATAAATGCTGATATGCACGAAGATATTGAAGATTATTTATATTCAGTGTATTTAGATTCGATTAGAGATGAAAATTAGAAATTTTCCCATGGCTCCTACTGTGTTTTTATATTGGGAAATAACAGAGAGACGACCAGGAAGTTAATTGCATAAAGCAGGGTTATACCAAGTTTTTTAGAGTGATTCACATCCCAATCCGATTCTTCTTAAAATTCTCCGCCTGTTCAAATATCTCTTTATACACTTCGTCCCGATCAACCGGTGGATAATCATTTTCAGCAAGTAAAATTATGAGGTCAGCCTTTAACTCAGCTTTAATATCGTCCCGCCGACTCCAGTCTGTGTATTTAGCTTTATCATCTACAACAAGTTTAACTTTTCCAGCTAAAACAAGCAGCTTATCTTCCGGATAGTTAAAATCATATTTATGGGCAAGAGCCTTAAGAATGTCATAAAAGGCCTTTTCCTCAAAATCAATACCAAGATCTACAAAGGATTCTTTCTCTTTTTTCATGGCATTGTAGAGATCGATAATTTCATCGGCAAAATCATCCATCACTTCGCTTCTTAAAGTATCTTCCTCTTTCCGTTCATTGTATTTATCTACTATGGCTTTAAATTTTTTAGAGAAATCGATTCCCTGCATCTTATTCACCTTTTTAAACTCTTCAATAGCCTTCTTGAGTAACAGCTGGAGAAGTTTGATTTTTGTATTGGGAAGTTTAATCTTAGCAATTTTTGCCAGGTAATCTTCATCGAAAATATCGATTTGAGTTTCTTCACTGTCACCGAGTTTGAAAATTTCTTCAACTCCATCGCTCTGAATAGCTTCTTTTATCAATTCCCGCACTCTGGCATTCATCTGTGCCGTATCTGGAGCAGCTCCTTTTGTCAGTTTAAAAACGATGGATCGCACTGCCAGATAAAAATGAATCAGATCCCGTTGTCTTTGAGAGAAGGCTTCGTTTCCACAACAGATATCGTAGGCACTCTTGAGTCGTTTTACCAGATTCATGAACCGGTGTTCCATCTTCTGTGTTTTCTGTACATATTCAGAGGCATTATTGAGGCATTGGAGCTGTTCAATTGGACTGCCATGAATGTATGAAGAAATATCAAAATGATGAAAGAGCATTTTTAGAAGATCCAGATGATCTTTAACAATGATGATGGACTGCTCGATATCTTCGAAATTGGAAACGTCTGTTTTGGAAAAATGAGCCAGTGCCTGGTTCATCTGAGATTTTATTCCTATATAGTCGATGACCAGTCCTTTCTCTTTATTTTTATATTTGCGGTTTACTCTCGATATGGTCTGGATCAGGCTGTGCTTTTGAATGGGTTTATCGATGTAGATGGAATCTAGAAATGGTACATCGAAACCTGTAAGCCACATATCGACAACAATGGCTATCTTGAAATTGGATTTTGCACTTTTGAATTGCCGATCCAGTTCTTTCCGGTATTCTTTGGTTCCCAGCAGATTATAAAACTCTAGAGGATCATCCTGGCCACGGGTCATTATCATTTTTACCCGTTCTATGGGTTTTATCTCTTTCTTTTCTTTGTCATTGAGGATTACACCTTCTTCACAAATTAGGACTTCGGCCCATTGTGATCTGATGGCAATGATCTGTTTATATAAGTCGTAGGCTATGAACCGGCTACTGCAGACAAAAAGAGCCTTCCCTATTACCGTAGAGCCTTCCTCTACCCGTTTCTCATAATGTTTGATGAAGTCTTCAGCTATGGCCCTCAAGCGATCAGGGTCGCCCAATATGGCGTTCATATTTGCATTTGTTCGTTTGCTTTCATCTACCTGGTACTCACTGGCACCTTCGGCTGCACATTCTTCATAATAGTGTTCTATTTCATTCAGTTTACTGTTATTGAGCAAAACTTTTGCTGCCCGACCTTCATAGACGATGCGGACGGTAATTTCATCACGAACCGATTCTGTCATGGTGTAGGCATCTACGACATCACCAAAGACATCTAGTGTGGCGTCAACGGGAGTTCCGGTAAAACCGACATAAGTGGCATTGGGCAGAGAATCATGGAGGTATTTTGCAAATCCGTAAGTTCGGGTCACGCCGTTCTTTTCATCAAAACGTATTTTCTGATCCAGATTCACCTGGCTCCGATGGGCTTCATCGGAAATACAGATGATATTATTTCTATCTGTGAGCATCAGAGTATCTTCGGTAAACTTGTGAATGGTTGTCAAGAAGACACCACCGCTGGTTCTGCCCGTCAGTTTTTCCCGCAGGTCTTCCCGGCTTTCAACACTGATAATAACATCATCACCAACAAATTCTTTGGCATTGGTAAACTGGCCCGAAAGCTGATCATCCAGGTCTGTTCTATCAGTAATCAGGATGATGGTAGGACTGGCAAAATTGAGACTCTTCATGAGCAGTCGTGTTAAGAAGAGCATGGTAAAACTTTTACCACTACCTGTAGCACCGAAATAAGTTCCACCCTTTCCATCACCCTCCGGTTTCCGGTGTTTGATTATATTCTGATAGAGTTTATTGGCTGCATAATACTGGGGATACCGGCAGAAGATCTTTTCCTCTTTTGTTGATGAATCAGGAAAATAGATGAAGTTATGGATGATGTCACAAAGTCTTTCCTCATTGAACATCCCCTTGATCATGGTATAGAGCGAATCAATCCCCTCTTTCTCTATGAGATCACTGCCATCAGTTTTTCTCCAGGCATAATAAAACTCATAAGGAGCAAAGAAAGAACCAGCTTTATTATTGACTCCATCACTTATGACACAAAAGGCATTGTACTTAAAAAGCTCCGGGATATCCCGTTTATAGCGAATTGTAAGCTGCTCATAAGCTGTGTGGATTGTTGCTTCTTCACGTATGGCGCTTTTGAACTCAAAAACGGCTAAAGGTAATCCATTGATATAGAGAATGGTATCGGGGATCCGTTTCTCATATCCGGTAATTTCCAGTTGGTTGACCACTTTAAAGATATTATTTTCAGTCTTTGAATAATCGATGAGCTGAATATGGAGGTCTTTCTGGCTGCGGTCTTCTCTTTTCAAGAGAAAGCCGTCACTGATCATTTTCATGATGGATTTGTTGCTGTCGTAGAGGTCAGAAGCTGGTAGAACTTCCAGTTTTCTGATGATGGAAACTATTTCTGAATGAGTAATTTTTTCTCTGGAGTATTTATTTGATAGAAATGAGGAGAGATCATCTTTGATCAGAACTTCTGATTGTTCCCGGGAGATTGTTTCTCCGAGGTAGTGAGGATATCCTTCACCTTTAAGGAGATTTATAATGGCCTGTTCGAGTTTTGCTTCAGTGAATTTCTGTGTGCTCATCCAGCTTCCCCGTTTTTTTGATTCTCAACTGTTTAATATCGCTTTCCAGTTCCTTCAGGTTTTCTTCCTGCTGAATCTGTTTCTGTTTATCTTGATAAATTTTTAACTCATTAGATGATTTTTCAAGTGCAATCTGATGACTTATTTTCCCGGCATGAGTAAGGAGTTCCCTTCCATTAAGCTGAAAAATGGCATCAAGCCTAAGAATCCAGTCTTTCATATACATGGGAGTGTGCTGCTGTGCCATAGTTTCGGCAAAGGCAAGATATTGTTCGACTAAAAGTCCAAGCAGTTTTATTTCATCTTCATTCAAGTAATTTTTGGCTATAGCCACATCACTTTTGCGAATTGTGTTTATATCTTTTTTATCATATGAGGACATGCCTAAAAGAGGCAAAGTAGCATCAACCCGATGATACACCAATTCCGCTGCTGTCTGCTGACTGATAGCCCAAAGCAGTTTATTCTGTACAATTTTAAAGAATTCGATGGATTTTTCATCTTTCGGGTCATAATCGATGCTGGTTGTATAAATGTCCTTTATTTTCTGGTAGAAAAACCGCTCGGAGAGGCGGATATCCCGGATTCGCTGCTGAAGTTCATTAAAATAGTTCATGGAGTTGCCCGATTTGAATCGTTCACTGTTTAGGGCAAGTCCTTTGATGATATATTCCTTTAGCCTGTCTGTTGCCCAGATGCGAAATTGTGTACCCTGTTGAGATTTGACACGGTATCCCACAGAAATTATAACATCTAAATTGTAGTAATTAGTGTCATAGCTTTTCCCATCATTTGCAGTTGTCCGGAAATTCCGGACAACTGATTTTTCGTTCAATTCACCATCTTTAAATATATTTCCTATGTGCTCAGAAATGGTCCGTTTGTTTTTATCAAATAATTCTGACATCTGACCCTGAGTTAGCCATACGGTTTCATTTTCCAGGTGAACAT
>JAQIBN010000074.1 GCA_027859095.1 Spirochaetia bacterium
TTTTCAATGAAGCTTATGAATTAATTAAGATGGGTAGGGAAGAATCAGGTATAAAAACAATTTTAAAATATTTAGAATTAAATAAAAATGTGTGGAATGCCTGGTTTCTCTTAGGCTGGGCCTATCGAAAAACTGGTGATTATAAAAAAGGGAAAGAGGCTCTACTGGAGTGTCTGGCACTCAATGAAGAGAATGTAGACACATATAACGAGCTTTCTATTTGTTACCTTGAACTTGGTGAATATAGAGATTGCCGAAAAAAACTGACACAGGCATTAAGGCTGGATGGTGATAATATTAAAATTATATCTAATTTTGGTATTTTAGCTTTAAAAGAAAATAATTCGGAAGAAGCTATGGGGTTCTTCCGAACTGTTTTAGAAATTGATCCCGAAGATGAAATAGCAAAAAAGTATATAGAATTTCTGAACAAATAAAACATTAAAAAATTACTTTTCTCACTAAAAAAAATTTAAATTCATTTTTTTTAAATTTTTTGCTAAAGGTATTAATATACCCCACCGATGGTATTCAATGAGGGAAGCTGTATCCACGGTACCTGGAGTTATATCTTCTTCCCCCATATAGTAACAGTATCGGAAAAATCTGATACCCCTTAATAGAAAATATGATTTTTTTTCAATTATCTATTAAATAATTAAAAATTGGAGCAAGGATGCTCCAAAAAGATGTTTTCATGGAGGAAACAAATGATCATAAATCACAACATGAGTGCAATGTTCGCTCAAAACAAATTGAAAGTTACAAATAACAATGTAACTAAAAACATGGAAAGCCTTTCTTCAGGTATGAGAATCAATAAAGCTGGTGACGATGCTTCAGGTCTTGCGGTATCAGAAAAAATGAGAGCACAGATTAGAGGACTCAGACAAGCTTCAAGAAATGCTTCCAATGGTGTTTCCTTTATTCAGACTGCAGAAGGATACATGCAGGAAACACAGGATATTCTACACAGAATGAGAGAACTTTCAGTACAGGCTGCAAATGGTATCTATACAGAAGAAGATAGAATGCAGATTCAGGTTGAAGTAAGTCAATTAGTTGATGAAATTGATCGAATTGCTTCTCATGCTCAGTTCAATGGAATGAACATGATGACTGGGCGTTTTGCCAGTGAAACTGGTGAAAACACTGTAACAGCTTCAATGTGGTTGCATATTGGTGCAAATATGGATCAGAGAGAAAGAGTATACATTGGAACAATGACATCTCAGGGTCTAGGTATTACCGATGTAGGTACTGGCGATTTTATTTCCATACGTTCTCCTGAAGAAGCTAATATGTCAATTGGTACTATTGATATGGCTCTTAAAACTGTTAACAAACAGAGAGCAGATCTTGGTGCTTATCAGAACAGACTTGAACATGCTGTAATGGGTATTGATATCGGAGCAGAAAACCTCCAGGCTGCTGAATCAAGAATTAGAGACGTAGATATGGCAGAACAAATGGTTGAATTTACAAAAAATCAGATTTTAGCACAGGCAGGAACAGCAATGCTTGCACAGGCGAATGCAAAAACACAAGCTGTCTTGCAGTTATTCTAATTGGGGTTTATAGTATATATATGGCGGTCTATGGAGTAATCTATAGACCATCCATTGATCTTTGAAAAAATACTCTCCTTATTTAAAGGGCGTGGTTGTACGAAGGGAGTTTCTGATCCATCCAGTAGATGTAATGGGATGGGTCGGATAAATCTCCTCGTATCCAGGAAGGAATGAACGGGGCAAAAGAGGCGCAAGTAGATCTTTTGTTTCCTCCCTAACTATGCAAAAAGCAAGAGGCAAAGGATGCTTCTTTTTAACCTATCAAGGAGGGTTACATGATAATTAATCACAACATGAGCGCAATGTATGCAAACAGAACTTTAGGTGCCAGAGGTAACGATGTTGCCGGCAACATAGAAAAACTTAGTTCCGGTATGCGAATCAACCGAGGTGGCGATGATGCATCAGGTTTGGCAGTATCCGAAAAACTGAGAAGTCAGGTTCGTGGTCTTAATCAGGCAGAAAAGAATATTGAGAATGGTGTATCATTTATACAGACAGCAGAAGGCTATCTGAATGAAACCCAGGATATTCTGCACAGACTACGTGAACTTTCTGTTCAGTCAGCCAATGGTGTTTATACAAGTGAAGACCGAATGCAGATTCAGGTGGAAGTATCACAACTTGTTGACGAAGTCAACAGAATAGCTTCCCATGCCCAGTTTAACGGTATGAATATGATGACTGGTAATTTTTCCAGAGATTCAGAAACTGTAATGCAGTTCCAGGTTGGTGCAAATATGGACCAGAATGAAAGAGTATACATTGGGACAATGACAGCCCAGGCGCTTGGTATTCAGGGAGCACAGGGAGATACAGAGACAATTAATATTGCTACACCAGAAAATTCCAATATGGCAATTGGCATGGTGGATTCTGCTTTAAAAGTTGTTTCTCAGCAGAGAGCTGATCTTGGTGCATACCAGAATAGATTTGAAATGGCTTCTGTTGGTGTTGCAATTGCATCAGAAAACCTTCAGGCAGCTGAATCAAGAATCAGAGACGTAGATATGGCTACTGAAATGGTAGACTTCGTAAAGAATCAGATTCTTGTTCAGGCGAATACAGCCATGCTTGCTCAGGCAAATAACACACCACAGGCAGTACTACAGTTGCTGTAGTAGCAAACCGTTCCATCGGAGTTGGTAAGATTTCTGGACGTTATCTTATCACTAATACTATCGGGAGGGGTCGCGCCCCTCTCCCGTTTTTTTTAGGTGTATATTATGGATATTGATGTTCAGAAAATACAAGAACTTACTCCTGTCAAGGTTGAATTATCAACAGATCTACAAAAGGAACAAGTTAAAGTTGAACTGCAAAGGAAGGCTGATCAGCAAAATAAACAAAACATGGCTCTTGCAAATGAAAATAAACGTAAGGCTAAATCACGAGCAGTTACAGATCAGTATATGAAGCAGGTTCTTAAAATTTCAAATGTTTTAGACAGGGAATTAAGCTACTCAGTTAATAAAGAACTAAATCAAGTTGTTGTAAAGGTGATTGACAGCAAAACCGATAAAGTAATTAGAGTGATACCCTCAGAAGCACTCCTTAAACTTCATTCCAGAATGAAGGAGGTAATAGGCTTAATTTTTGATGAAGAAATTTAGCTTACTACGATTCTCTGGGGATTAGGATTTATAATGTCTGATATAAGCATCCCTGGTGTAAACAGTAAATACGGGACAGATAAGATGATAGAAGGTCTTATGGATGCCGAAAGGATCCCGTTACGTAGACTGGAGGATCAAAAAGATACATTTGGAGAGAAAAAGGAAGTTTGGCAGGAAATCAATACTAAACTTAATCGTTTTAAAGAAAGTTCAAAATTACTTTTTGGATTTCAAAACCCTTTTCAGGAGCATGTTGCAGAGTCCAGCGATGAAACTGTAGCAACTGCTATTGCCGGACGAGATTCATTAAATGAAAAAATAATAATAAATGTTGAACAACTTGCAGGAAGTGATAGGTTCTTATCTGGTTCCTTACCTAAAGATTTCCGTGTACCTGAAGGGATTTATAGTTTTCAAATTGGCGATGATGAAGTCTCATTTAAATTTAAAGAAAATAGACTACAATCTTTTGTAGAAGCTATTAACAAAAGATCAAAAGGTTTACTAAGAGCAAAACTTATAAATGATTCTTCTGAAACAATAGTCTTTATGATTGAAACTACAAAAACAGGTAGTTCCAATAAACTTATTCTAAGTGAAGATTCTGTAGAGATGGGCATTTCAACAGGATTAATTAAAACTATTAATGAAAGTATAAATACAGTTGATTTTAATGCTATACAAGATGGAATAAGTCAATCTTCGACAAATAGTGCCAATTTTTCAATTTTGGATAAAACCCTAACATTAGAACCAGAGTCAGAGATTAGACTTCCTTTTAAACCAGAAGTATTAATGAAAAATAATTTAGTACTTGAATATTCTGTCCAAATTAAGAATTTGGAAAAAGAGGAATACAATCAGCAAGCTGAACCTTCAGGACCTGAGATAAACTCTCCAGGAAGTATTAATTTTGAAGGTATAACAATTGAAAATTCACCAAGCAGGGTAACACTTCCCAAATGGTCCCCTCCTCCGAAACCTGTATTTAGAGAGTCTCTTGATGTAATTTATCTGAACGACACAACTTTACTGCCCAAACTCAAGGATATTGAAACTATTCAAAAATTTTCAATACCCTACTCCATTACTGGCAACAATATTAGTAGTATTGATATAAAAAATATCAATACTCACAGACAAATAATTATAAGTGAAATTAAAATTGTTAATCAGGAAGCAAGGAATGGTTATGAACCTGTAAACCCTGTTGCAAGTGCTTTGGATGCAAAATTGTCAATTGATGGGATTCCGGTTACCAGAGATACAAATTCAATTGATGATCTGATACAGGGTGTAACTCTTGAATTAACAGGGATCAGTTCCAAAGATATTGAAATAGACATAAAACCCGATAAGGAGTCAATTAAAAATGGGATTATTGCTTTTGTTGGTAATTATAATCAGGTACTTCAAAATATTCATATTTTAACAAGCAATGATGCAGGTGTGATTAGTGAACTCGAGTATCTTACTAATGATGAAAAAGAGACTGCAAAGAAAAATTTAGGTGTTTTTCAGGGAGATATGACATTCTCACAACTTAAAAACAGATTACAGCAAATAGCAATGGAAGCTTATGAAACAACAGGTAGCAATAATCTTAGTCTCCTTGCACAAATTGGTATTTCAACAAACTCAAGTGGATTTGGTGGTGGGATAAATAAAACTAAACTTAGAGGATACCTTGAAATTAATGAGGATAAACTGGATGAATCTCTGACTGGAGATGTTCAGCAAATTAAAGAACTTTTTGGAACAGATACTGATGGAGACCTTATTATTGACACCGGAGCTGCTTATGAAATGGATAGATATATTTCTTCATATACACAAATTGGAGGGCTGGTTTCAACCAGAATCTCAGGAATTGATAATCAAATAAAAACCACTGAAACAAATATACTAAATATGAACAGAAAACTTGATGATAAAGAACTCGAATTAAGAATAAAATTCGGGAGAATGGAAAGTGCTTTAAAAACAATGGAAGATAGTTCTAGATCTATTGAAAATTTCAGTAATAACAATAACTGATAATTAAGGAATAAGAAATTATGATAATTACACTGAATAATGAACCTTTTGATATTACAATAGAAAATGAGAAATTATTAAATGAACTATTTTCTGGTTTATCCGAATGGCTGAAAGAATCAGGTTACGAAATAACAGATCTGGTCATGGATGACAGTAAGCTTGAACTTGATAAAATTTCCGAATGGGGAAAGTTCCTCCTGGAAGATATCAAAAAATTAAATATAAATGCAATTTTAGAATCAGACAAGTACATTTCAGATCTTCAGACCATCTATCAATATATTACATTGCTACGAAATGCCATAATCTCCAGTAATAATACTCTATCTAAGGACCTACTGTCAGAATTACCATATATAACAAGTGTGATGGATTCTTATTTAACTAAAAAAGATTTACATGCATATGGAACAGATACATTACTGAAACTTATTGAAGTTTTCAAAAAAGAAGACGGTATAAATACTAATACCAGAAATACACTGATTAAGTTCCTGGACAATATTACAGTAATTTTTCAAACAAGAGTTTTGGAAGTAAGTTCGCCTTTTAGTGAACTACATAAAACTGCAAATAAATTAGATGAATTATTACCAGCTATTTCTGAAATATCAGTTATGCTTCAAACAGGAGATGACAAACAAGCAATGGGTTCTGTTCTCAATTTTATTGAACTCTCAGAAAAATTAATAAGGATATTCCCTTTTCTTAAAGAAAATGGATATACTGATGTAAGTAAGATCTCTATTAATTCAGAAAATTTTAATGACTTTTATAAGGATTTAAATAATATCCTCGGGGAGTTAGTGGATGCTTTTAATATACAAGATTCTATCCTTATAGGTGATCTAATGGAATATGAAATATCCCCAAGAATAAGCAAACTACTGGAT
>JAQIBN010000102.1 GCA_027859095.1 Spirochaetia bacterium
AAATAACTATGAGGCGGTTATTGAATCGATCCTCGACTTTAGACAGAGGCAGCTCCCGACGATCCCATTGACCTGCGGTAACCAATCCGCGAATATCAGAGTGGTCTATCGCCGCATAAAAAGTTTCTCTATCTTTCCCTCTATCCTGGCATTAGTGGAGGTTTTATAGAATAATTTATTAGGACTTGACAAAGGTCACAACATATCAGCTATTTGTTTGTGATTAAATATAACAATCATCATGAGAAAGGGGAAGAGTTTTTAATGAATGAAGCTTTTTGAGCTGTATCACATTTCTACTTAATAAATAAGATCTTCTCTAATAGAATAGCTGCTTTTTTATTGACTGCCTAGGCTGTTGGTATTATTCTTTATGTGGTAACAAATTAAAAGTATAGTTTCTTTTCTCTATATCTAACAAGAAAGGGTGTGTTGCACATTTGTAGGCATATCCGAGGGGTGTTAATGAGATATAGGGAACCTTTTACTGTTTTTCCTAGAAAAATGAAATCGGGGCTGGTTGTTTGGTATTATCAAACTTATGATAATAATAACCGGCGAACTACTGCAAGATCGACTGGGCAGACCTCAAAGGGTGCTGCCAGGGATTACTGCAACAAGCTTTACAAAGAGGATGCTCTTGTTCCTAACAGGGGTAGCAATCTTGTTTTTGCCAAATACGCTGAGAACTGGTGGATTTGGGATAAATGTGAATATGTTAAGTTTCGGCTTAGCAGAAGAGAGTTAAGCCGGAAATATGTGGATTCCGGCAGGTCAAACCTTAGACTAAATATTCTGCCCTATTTCAAGAATATGAAACTTAAAGACATAACAAATTACAATATAGAAAAATGGCTTATGGGAATGGTTAAAAGAGGCAGCCGAGATTACAAGACTTAAAACAAAGACTTTGTATGCCTATGCTGAGAGAAGGATTATTCCCCACCCTGGTCGGAAGCAAGCTTCCTGCTCGGGTATGCATCCTCACATAAAGCTGGGAAGGTTCAGTAATGAAGACTCCTTACCTGACAATTGGGAAGATTAAGCAGGCTGTGAAGTTCCTTGAGAAGAGGAAGTCCCATGCAAAAGGAATAGGCAACAAGGAATGGGAGAATGAGTTTGATAACGCCATTACGATTATCCGGGAGATGGCGGGGGCCATAACAGAACAAAAAAAACCTCCAGCGATCAATTAACTGATAAAATCCG
This sequence comes from Spirochaetia bacterium, assembly GCA_027859095.1. GTDB lineage: Bacteria > Spirochaetota > Spirochaetia > B11-G9 > B11-G9 > JAJRQE01. Next base: position 1,210 of record JAQIBN010000102.1, read on the forward strand.
GTTTGAAGATGATTTCCCTGTCTACTGCGATCTGGTAAAAGATGAAGGAATCCAGGATATAACCGGTGGTATTAGGGCGAAGCATGCAGTAGGTTCCAGTCTGGGTTATATAAACAGCCTGATTTAAAGAGGTAAGTTCTACATCAGAATGTCCTGGGGTTTTCTCTGAAATATGGGACTACTCCAGGAATGAAGATAATAAGATTATAAAGATTAACGATCACTACATGGATGCTGTAAGAAATGCGGTATTCTCCCCAGCTCAGCAGGGAGTAATCATTGGAAAAACAAGTCCTTGGGATGTTTGATTTGCATGAAGATGATTATAACCAATTGTGGAACAAATTTATTCCCATAGCAGACTCATTAAATATGGTGTTTTCCTGGGAACAAACAGCTGATGGAGATATTCAATTAGCTGTAACAGGTAAAAATACTGGTGGATTGTAATGTTAGAAAAAAAAGGAGCTCTGAAAAAGTTCTCAGGTAGAGCTGATCTTGTAAAGAAGTCAGGAGAGGAGAAGATCCAGAAGTGGGCAGAGGAATTCCTTACTCTTTTAAAAACTACTATAGAGAAAGAATCTCCTTATGTTGAGGAATACGTCAATCATCTACGGGAACTGAACGAAGGGATAGATAGGGAATCCCTTTCAAAAAAAATTATATCCCGGCGTTCATGGAAAGCTGGAGGTGTTGGAGCGGTAAGTGGTCTTGGTGGATTAATCACTTTACCTGTAACTATGCCTAGTGATATGTATTTAACCTTTCGTATCCAGGCAAGAATGGTTCTGGCAATTGCCTACATTTATGGATGGAATATTCATGACGAGGAAATCTCAACTGATATACTTTTAGTAATGGGTGGAAATGCAGGAATAAATGCAGTTAAAAATTTGGGAATAAAAACAGGCCAGGAAATTGCTAAAAAATCTGTTCAGAAACATATAACCAGGGAAGTAATGAAAAAGATCAATAAAGTTGTGAGTCGGAAGATCATTACAAAAGCTGGAGAGAAAAGTATTTTAAGTTTTTCAAAGTTGGTACCTGTCATCGGTGCTCCGATCGGAGGATCTTTTGACTTCTTTGGAACCAAGGCGGTTGGACATACTGCTTTAAAGTTCTACAAGGGATAATTAAACCCGGATAGTAGAGATAAATAATCACAAAATAGATACCCCAAAATAAATAACATTCCCCCGGCCGGGAAAAGAAAAATCATCAGGTAAACATCACCAGTAATATAACCTGATAGCCGACCAAGGCTACCAGGTTCGATAAAACCACTAAACACTGTAAGTACCTTTGTCACTATCTGCTGCAATATTTTGTGAGAATGTAATTGGACACACAGCACACCTTTTGTCCAGACATGCCCAACATATAACTTCGGGATCCAAACTGGGCACAAGACCCAGAATGGTATGATTGAGAGTCTTTGTCATGGGCTTACCCAACGCCCACGCCATACGACTAAGAATGAACACTGCACTAATGCTGATTTGCGGTGTGTAAATGCTGCTACTTTGATACATAATGTACCTCCATTTGGTTTATGCGCAACCAGGAATATATGCATCCTTTAGTTTTGCCAGGACTATCCCTTTTAATGAGATAGGAATAACAATTGAATCCTGGGCTTTATCTGAATAGGATTTTGTTGAAAATGTAATGGATGTGGTAGTTAAATTTCCAGAAGGTTTTGTAAAAGTGTAATGTCAATAATGTATTATAATCTTTGGGGGGGACTATTATGACCGTAGCAGTGATGGTGATTTTATTCTGACTCAGGCCGAGGCGATTGCCCGCCTGGTTAACCGTAAAAACTCCTACTATACAGAAAACAAAGTTTATCCCTATATTGTCATGGAAGATTTTAATGAAGGGCTCTTTGAACGGTCAAGGAATTTAATACGAAGTACGGCTCCGCGCCACCCATGGCTGGAACTTTCCAATGAACAACTTTTAATCCCGGCAGGTTTTTATAGAAAAGATAATCAGAATAGTGTGGAGGGTTATACTCTTGCTGATGTACTGCTTTTTGGAAAAGATGAGGTGATCCACAGTGTAGTTCCACACTACAAAACCGATGCTCTCCTTCGAAGAGGGGGATATTTTTAAGGTGATAATTCCTTTATGACAACAGGTAAGCGAACAAGTAAAACCCTATGTAGAACCCCATGTAAGTGATCAAATAAACAGGTTATTAACTATACTGGATGCTGAATTCTCCAAAGAAGAGATTCAGAATAGGTTGAGTCTGGCAGACAGCCCCAAGAGCCCCACACAGAGATACCGGCTTAGTAAAAAGGGTGTTAAATTTCTTCAGAATGGGGAGACCACTAATAAGTGAGATCGTGATTCCGAAGGGATGGATTCAGATTGGAAAATTAGTATCACCGACTCAGGTTTGGAGAAAAAGTAGCTTATAGTCTTCTATATTTTCAATTCAGTAATAAAGCTGAGGTATTTAGTAATTTCAATATTATAGATTTTTTTGGCTTCATACAAAATCTTCCGAAAAAAAGGAATTAAAGCTTTGAAATAAATTTCCTGATCATTTTTAAAAGGAGGAAGTAACACATTAAAGTCTTCTTCAGAAAAAAATTGCTTTGAATTTACCGGAAGATAATTTTTTTCCTGAACTCTTGATAGAAGTGCTTTCAAACTGACAAAATCATGTAAAATAATATTTCCATGGAAATAATATTTATACTCGTCTCTTCTTTGCTTAATCACTGGTAATGAACAAATAAAATAGAAAATTTCACTGATCAATTCTTCTACCAGTAATTTTTCATTAAAATTATAATTACTAATATCTTCCAGAGTTTTAATTACGGTCTCATCTCCAATATAGAGTGTCTGCTTTACATCTTTTATTTTTGATTCCCTGTAAAATAGAGCCGCCTTTTCAATTCATAGAACCAAAAGCAAATAAAGACTGGATCTCACTAGAAGCACATCAACAACATCCTCAATATGAGATAAAATCTCTAAAGGTATTTCATCCAGCTGCGCGGAGAGATCTTGATCTCAAGTGATTCGGAAAATACAGGATAAGGAATAGCATTAAATTTTACCGGCTGAATTCGTTCCAGACAAACAGAAATCGGTGTTTCAACATAGAGGATTACTCCAAATAAATCCCGAAACGAATTCTCCAGCATTTTCCCAAGAGGTCCCAATCCTGTCGCTTCTACTATTGCATTTTTATGCTTTACAACTGATTGCACAAACATTTCCTGTGCATATTTATCTGATTCAAAATCACCTTTTCCATACTTTTTACGAAAATCATCAATCCTGAGATCACAGTAATTATTGTGTCTGCTTTTTAATAAATCAATCAGGGTTGATTTTCCGGAATTAATATTTCCAAATACAAAGATCCTCATGTAATGACCGGTACTTTTTTCATGAGTTTGTAATAAAGAAAAAATGTAATTACAGAATCAAAGACAATACCAAGACCAAATAGAATAGCAATACCTGTTAAACTCGGAATAAAAATACCCTGGAGATATAATATATAAGCACCTACATAAAAAATAAGATTTGTTGCCAGCGATTGTACAAGCATGAGATCTGTTCTGCCAATTCCATAAAAAATACTGTCAATAACATTGTTATATGCAAACACTATGTAAAAAATAAGGGAAATTAGAGCGACATTAAATATTCCTACTGGATCCTGGACTCCCATTATATTTAAAAGAAATGTTTTCCAGAGAGGAATAGTGATAACCCAAAATAATACAAATAATGTTGTGAGGGTCATATATCCCCGAAAATATTTCCGAATATTATCTGAATCTTCTGCACAGTCTCGTTTTATCAATTCCCCTAATGACAATACAGGAAGCAGTAACCATCCCCAGATAAAATTGTTAGTAACCCAGAAAGTTCCCTGCTCATTCACAACATTGATCATTCTGAGAATGACAATCATAAAAGCCAGGTTCCTTACTAATGACTCTACACCGGAGTATCCTCCTACTCGAAGCCATTCCCGGGTCCAGCGAAATGATAAGGGTCTTTTATTTCTCCATATCATGAAACCAGATTTAGATATAAGGAATAAACTTAAGAAAATCAATACAACATTTGTTATCAGGTTGGAGACAGCTATACCATTGACTCCCATATTCAAAGAAAATGGTAATGCACTGATCAATAATGTATCAAATAGTATAGAGAGGGACATTTGGATGGCTAAGAAGATGTATATATACCGCTCTTTATTAATTAAAATAAAAACCGGTAAAAGAAAACGGAATAGTATTGAAAAAACAACTGCCAGTGACTCCAAACGAATATACTTAACTGTTGCTTCAACCAGATCCGGTTGCTGAGCCATTATGACAACAAGAGGTTTTGCCATAACCGCTATAATAATTGATAATACACCATATATGGTAAAAGTCCCTATCAACCCTGTTCGAATACGGTTTTCCATTTCTTCTTTATTACTTATTACTTTCCCAAACAGAAAAAATACCGGCAATAAAATTGCTTCATTTATTATTTCATACAATAGATTTACCCATGAGAGTTGTGATGCTATATTAACTCCCCAATCACCAGGCATATTGCCCAGAAAACGGACCCGAACAGCCATGTATATAGCCGGGAATAGACCAGATAAGATAAGAGCAATTAACATTTTATAATTGATATTTTTTAAGGAAGTCACTGTTTTTACTAACATACTTTCTCCTATTATTTTTTTAATTACTTATTAAAAAACAGAACTTAGTATCATTATACATTTTTCAGCTGTATCGCAATATCCATTGCTGATTCCCAATTGAGGTGAAATCTATCACTACCTGTTTGTAAAATATCTAACTGTATCTGATTTTCAGTTATTAGGCGAAACCATTTTTCTGTTCTTAGAGGAATACTATTATCCTGAAAGATTTTATTAGCCCGCTGATAATTATCCTGAGATAAATTTATTGCACTCAATTTCCCAGTTTTTTCTTCAATACCTGAATAGAGTTGAGTTAAAAATTCAATATCTGATACACTGGATATATTATCAAGAACTTCCAATTTAAAGCTGTCCTTAAAGATGGTCTGAGGGAATTTATAGAAAAATCCAGACAAATCGCTTTCTGATTTCAATACAACTCGTGCATCAACTATCCAATGACTCTCTGATAAATGGATATGATTGCTCCGATACTGTGATAGAAAATCACTAACAAGAAAGGCATGATGTTTTGATGCCTGCTGGAAAAAAGATTTCACATTCTCAGACTTTGAGGATTTCCATCTTTTTATTTTCCATTTATTATTGTCAGTTGTACCATCAATGATTTTTGCTGTATATCCTTTTAATTCATATGCAATAATTCGATTTTCTGATAACAGCAAGATGTCAATTTGACTTTTGTAATCTTTATCATAATCAATTCTTTTTCCACGCTTATGATGATATGGAACATCAAGAACAGCAACACACCATGGGCCAATCAGTGCTGAAGTATCTCGCAGTATTCCCAGTACTCTCTCGAATTGGCTGGTTTCTGCAGGGTGTTGGGTAGGTATATCACCAATAATCTTAAATTTATTGTTTGACTTATTATTAATATAAACCTCCTGAACAAGTTACAAGGCATTGTTCTATTTAACCTTTTAATTTTTCCCTAATTTCATCCATAAACTCTTTCTGCAGATAACTTGCTACCAGAGGAGGATTCTCTCTAAGATTTGTAAACCAGGCCTCATCAACTTCTTTATAGAATTCTTCCCAATACCTATCCCCTTCTAATTTACTGTCATTAAGATGCTGAGAAAGAGTTTCTCTAAAATATTCAGCAAGGAAAGACTTTCTATATAATTTCCAAACTCTATCGTCCGGTGTTAATAAAGCCATCTGTTGGATAAATTTCTGAATATCCAAAAGAATCGTTGTTGTTGATTTAATCTGTTCCTTTAAATCTTTTATTTCTCCTTCATCCTCTTTGATATTTTGCAACATTAAACTCCGTAAAAGTTTAGAAGGCGATATTCCCTGTTTTTCAGCCAGAGAATAAAATTTCTCTTTTAACTCTGTCTCTATTCTGAATTGCATTAAGTCTTTTTTATCTTTCATTTCATAAATGTAATTACTTTTTATGTATTTGTCAATCAATTATTATGAATAACAATATTCTTTATGGTTCTACCTAACTAATATGCAGATTCCAAAATCTCCGATTCCTGTATAACACGCCATGACATTTTCAGATTTAACCAGGAAGGAAGAAACATACAATCTATATGAAAATACAAGAACATTAGACTTCAAACTGAACTGGCAGAAACTGCTGAATGAACAAGGACTTTCCTATCAAGGCCACATATTCATAAAAACGGCTGTAAAAAATAATTCAGTAATATCAGAAGAACCAATCATAGACAGGCACAAAACCGCCATATCCAGATATAATTTTTCAAAACCTGTTCAGAGTATACTCGAATATAATTTATTGGAGGAAACAGAGAGTTTTTTTGATTACTACTGCAACCTTGGGTGATGACCTTCGCGGGCTTACTTCTATGGGATACAAATGCTCCGGATGGGACCCGGTACACATTTATTCATCAATACCAAGTGCTAATAAATGTTTTTTTCATAATGTCCCGTTCTTCCAGGACAAGGCCAGCCATCTTTAGTTTTGTGAGGATTTAATTCTGGATTTTGAGTTTTTCGTCTAAATGTTTTATCGCACAAAGGGCAACGATAAATAAAGGTTGGTCCGGAACTGTATATAGATGAAGTACGGCGTCTTAAAGAACTACTCTTTTTTGAAGATCTACTCATTGCTCTTTGTGTTATGTCCAGATTGCCTGAAGGACTGAGTTCTATCTGGTACCGGGGAACAAATATTCTGTTTGTTATAGAAGCATCATTGATCTGATTAATTTTATATGCCCTAATCTGGCCGTCCTCCGCACGAACAGCATACAGAAGAATATTTCCGTTTTGAGCTCGCCGTAACGAATAAGGCTCAATAACCCTGTTGCTTCTACGTCCTTTGTTATCTGTATAATCCAGCTCCACACAAAGCCGATTACCTGCCGCAAATCTAATAATTTCCAGGGAGCTGCCACTCAATGTTCTTAGACCAAGGTGGCCATAAGATGGACGATATAGTTGACCTGATTGTGAGACTGCCGTAAGAGTGGGTCTTTCTATAGCATCTTTTCCTTCAAGCCACTCGAAAAACTCTGGTAATGCGTCCCAGTATATTTCCAGTGGGGGTAAAGAAGGAAGTTGATGAGCGAGCATTGGTTCCCAGTTCCTCAACATATCATCCTTATATGACTCCATGTCTTCTAATACGGGAACATCAATCTTCTTATAATTACACTTTTGTGTTAGTACGTCTTGTATCACTGCCGGAGTAGGCAGATGATCATTCCGAAAAAGATTAATAACGTCATATAAGTCTCTCGGTCTTCCACGTTCACCAAGAGCCCTTACCTTTTCACCAAAAACCTCAGGATATACATAGCTATTAATATAAATACCACCTTGAGGGGAATCAGTGTAAGTATGAAATACCTCTTGTCGTGAGGGTGGCAGGACTAGAATCTCATCAGCTGAAAGGTCAAATTTTATTTTGGGAAAACTAAGTTTTCCTGACGAAAAATAACTTTTGTAGTAGACGCGCCCCTGACAGGATTGATGACCTCTTGGGTTTTTATAAATATCAAAAATAAACCTATTCGTTGGAATCTCTATCCCTGCTGCTTCATATAACCACTCAGAAATAATTGCAAATTGTGCTTTAAGAAATTCTTCATTTATATGTTGTTCATCCTGAAGTGTAAAATCCAAATCCTCAGAAAACCGATATGTTTCAAAATAGCATTTTTTCAGGCAAGTTCCACCTTTAAACACCCAGGACTGAGATAAAGCTGCATTTGCATTAACTGCGCCTAATAGCCAGCCTAACACATAGTCTTTCTCAACAATACGTGGAGTAAGACCAGTTTCGTCTGCTACGGCAATAATTTCATCCTTGCTGATCATTTACCATTCTCTTCCGGGACCCATAAATTCCATTTAGTTATTAAACTATTTTTTTTTGCATTTTTGTCCAGATAAGCATAACCCTTGGTAAGATGTTTGTGACATTCATCAATAAATAATTGATTAAATTCAAGCTGTTCCGCCAGAAACCCCAATTTTTTAAAAAGAGCTCCATTATTGATTTTAATCGCGTATTCCAGTAACAAATCAAGATCACTTTGTTTATCGAACATTTTTACGAATTCCGACAAACAGTCTGTTGTATGCTGCAGGCCTGCACCCAAGTTCAAATCATCAATAATATCCAGAATTGTCTTATACGGATCTGATATCTGGACTTTAACTCTGCCATGCCATACAGATTTTGTTCCGAAAAGTTTTTTTTCAGGTATGTACTTTATATAGAAATCAACACCCTGGTGATTCGCTTCTCCTTTGGCAGTACGTTTATGTGTTAACACACATATCGATCTGAAAAGCTGCTCTGTAAGCTCCCAATACTCCAAAGCACTCCACCCCCCAATATAACCAGGTTCATACAGCTCAGGAACAAGAACCCATGGATTTTCAAGAACTTGCGTTTGCCCCAATGAGGATGGTTGGATAGGAACATATAAGCCGTGTGCGACACGTCTTAAAGCACCCTGCTTGTGCCACCCAGCCAATAATTTGGACGCATGTTCCCTATCCAGCTCTAAAGCTTTCATTGCGTCATCAATCCGTATCGTGCCGGATGTTGACTTTAACAGAGCCGCTAAACGCCTTTGTCGTGATGATACATTCTCTTTCATTCAACTATACCATAAAACAAATTATTCTTTATTTAGAAGAATATCACAAGACTTTCTATAGTACTATATAAAAAAGCATCAAATTACCCAAAAAACAGATTTTTATGTAATTTTATATAGCTGACAAGGCACTTAAGATATTTACAAGGAACTTCGGGAAAAGCATAATTCTTTATTATATGTTATAATCCCCTATGTTATTCTCAACCCTAAAAACCCACCTTAAAGCCCTCCCCTGTGGTAAAAAATTAAACCACTCTCTCTACATTTCAGAAGAGAAAAAAATCAACTGTTGATATTGTAAATGTTGGATTTGTTCTTAATGTTATTGAGAACCCTGAGGAGCGAATTGTTGATTAAATAGGAATTAAAGACAGGGGATCTTGTATTCTTAGTTATATTAAGGTACCAGGAACCTGGAATCATAGATTAAACTCAAAAACAGAAGTATACTATAGTAGGTTATTAATAAATACGCTGAGGGAAATAAGGGGTGTCAAATTGAGTAACTACCAAGCAAGCTATACAGACCTGCTAATGAAGGAAATCAAAGCAACACCTGATGAATATTTGCCTTCTTTGTTAGATATTATGCGTATTTTCAGGGAAAGTATTACTTTAAAATCAGCAGATGAGAGCTTTAAAGAAGGATGGCAAGAGGCCATGACTGGAGAAACAATACCAATTGATAAATTATGGACAGGTATTGATGCCGAATGAACAGATATTTAAACGTAATCTTCGTGCCCTTTCCAGAAAATATCGTCATATTCGCTCTGATGTACAGCCGGTTATAGAGCAACTAAAAAGTGGAGAAATTGTTGGAGATCAGATACCACGAGTAAAGTAATATTGGTTACAATTTATTCAAAGTTAGAGCAATCGGATATTTCTTCTGAGCAGATACGACAGATATTACAGGATTATGATGAAAGCTGATCAGTTCACGTAGTAATTCCAAATATCAACATCCATGCTATACTACCCCATGACATTCTCAACCCTAAAAACCCAGCTCAAAGCACTTCCATGCGGTAAAAAACTTAATCATTCTCTCTACATAACAGAAGAAAGCCTGGGAGATGTTGATGAGATTCTCTATGAGTTTGTTGCAGATCTAAAAGCCAGAGTAGATGCAGATTCTGAATACAATATCATTAAATTCTTCACCAATGAATTTAAGATATCCTGGCTGTCATACCCGGATTTCTTCGATGATCCTCATCCCAGCCTTAAGAAATCTCTTACTCTGAATATTGCAACAGGCAAAACAAGGAATTTCAACTACGATAGATTCCTAAACCCTCCTATTCTGCACAGGAAGGAAACATTTCTGCACCCGGGACATCCTTTAATAGAATCCTATTCTGAATTAACAAGGAAGGAAGAATCGTATGATCTCTACACAAACACAAAAACAATTGGTTTTAAACTAAACTGGGAGAAGTTATTAAATGAGAAAGGTCTCTCCTATAAAGGACATAAACTTATTCAATCACAAACACCTGAGAATACAAATGTAGATGTAAAACCAATTATTGATAGACACAAAACGGCAATTACCAGATACAATTTCTCGAAACCTGTTCAGGGGATACTTGAATATAATCTATTAGAAGATACGATGAGTTTTTTTGACTACGGATGTGGTCTGGGAGATGATCTTCGGGGTCTGTCGTCAATGGGATACCATTCCAAACAAGATCATCAAACATACGAACATAGCCATCCAGCGATTTTTTTGGGAATTACTATTGAATTGCAAGCTTGTAACTGAAAATTCTTTTCTATATTACCTTAAGATTCAGAAAATAAATTGATATAACAGGTAATTGCATTTTCCTTCTATATTAATTACTCTCTTTACAGGAGAAATACTATGAATACAGAAATTCAAACCCATATTCCTGAACAGCTAAATAAACAAATGCAGTTGCTTATTACCGAAGGGTGGTTTTCAAATATGGACGAAATTTTTTCTGATGCCCTTAGACGGTTTCTTGATTCTCATAAACCGGAGATTATGGAACATTTTATTCAAGAGGATATTGATTGGGGCCTCAATGGAACTGAATAAAAGTCCTTTTTCCATTGTATGTGACGCTGGTCCAATTATTCATCTGGACGAATTAGAATGCCTTGACTTGATTTCTGATTTTAAAAAAATATTTATCCCTGATGCAGTTCTGGAAGAGATAAAACTTCACAGGCCACAACTATTGCAAAATAATATGTTTAGCTATGAGAAGGTTACAGTCGGAAATATCCAGCACTTAGAACTTATAACATTAATATCATCTCTATCACTCCACGAAGGTGAACAGGAAGCCCTTAATTTCATGCTTACAAAACCTGAATCAATATTAATTACAGATGATTCTGCAGCAAGACTTGCTGCAATTACTTTAAAATTAAAAGTTCATGGTACTATCGGCATCCTAATTAGAGCTATTCGCAGAAATCAGCGAACACTATCAGAGATCATTGATATTATTCGTGCAATTCCTTCAAAATCATCACTTCATATAAAACCATCTCTGCTCGATTCCGTTTTGGATCAATTAAACTAGTACAAACTAAAAAAGTACAACCCTTATTACTCTTCAGACCGTATGATTTTTATGCTATGCTAACCCATGACATTTTCAACTCTAAAAACCCAGCTTAAAGCACTCCCCTGCGGAAAAAAACTAAATCATTCTGTCTACATAACAGAAGAGAGCCTGGAAAAAGTTGATACAATTCTTTACAAATTTGTTGCCGATCTAAAAACCAGGGCCGACGTCGATTCTGAATACAATATCGTTAAATTCTTTACTAATGAGTTCAAGATCTCCTTCCTGTCTTATCCCGGGTTTTTCGAAGAACCTCACCCTGAATTAAAAAAATCTCTTACATTAAATATAGCAACTGGTAAAATAAAAAAATTCAGTTACCACAAATCCCTTAACCCACCAATACTGCATAGAAAAGAATTTTTCTTACATCCCGACCATCCACAAATAAAATTGTATTCAATGCTTACCCTGGAGGAAGAATCTCATGGATTATACGAAAACACCAAAACAATTGGTTTTAAACTAAATTGGGAAAAATTATTAAAAGAGAAGGGCCTTTCCTACAAGGGTCACCAGTTGATAAAATCTGAAAAGATAGACTTGCCTATCACTGACAAGGATCCTATTGTTGACAGGCATAAGACTGCAATTTCCCGATATAATTTTTCGAAACCGGTGCAAACTATCCTTGAATATAATTTACTGGAAGATACAGAGAGTTTTTTTGACTATGGATGCGGTCTGGGAGATGATCTTCGAGGATTGGAAAGTATGGGTTACTCATGTTCGGGCTGGGATCCGGTACATAGGCAGGAAGAAAAGAAAATTAGTTCTGATGTGGTAAATGTGGGTTTTGTTCTTAATGTTATTGAAAACCCCGAGGAGAGAATTGAGGTTCTTCACGATGCCTATAATTTGACCAAAAAATTGTTGGTTGTTACTACCCTACTTACAAATGATAATACTTCATTAAACTCAAATCCTTTTAAAGATGGTTATTTAACCAGTAGAAATACTTTTCAAAAATACTATGAACAGGCAGAACTGCAGCAGTTTATTGAAGATACTTTAAATACTTCTGCATTCCCGGCTGCTCCTGGAGTTTTCTATATTTTCAAAGATCCAGTTGCCGGGCAGAGTTTTTTGGCAAACAGGAGTCGGAGAAAGATTGATTGGGAATCTATTAGCCTTAAATTGTATCCTGATAGAGCAGAAAGGAAGCGAATTGAAGTAGATCAGTTAATTGAACAGAATGAGGAACTTGTAAAATTGTTCTGGGATACAATGGTAGAATTAGGGCGTATTCCTCTTCCAGAAGAATTCAAACAAATGAATGAACTTACTGAAAAGGTAATGTCTGCAAAAAAACTGCGTACAATTTTTATAGATAGATATGGTGCTGATACTATTAAAGAAGCTTATGATATGCAAAAAAATGATTTGCTTGTTTATCTGGCTTTGTCTAATTTTAAGAAAAGGGTTCCTCTTAAACATCTTCTGGAGGGGGAAAGCATTCCCCTGGCTCCAAACCCGCTTTCCCGTGCAGCTTAAACCGGTTCCGTCCCTCCACCGGACTGCACGGGCGGGTTTTCCACCACCCCTTCTTATGCCTAGAATTGTTTATATAAATCCAATTACTTTTATACTCAAAGCTTTATTGATTATCAACTTCAAAATAACTATATAATGTAGCAATTTTAGAACTTGAACCAGAAACAATAACTAAATATACTTAGTATAAATGGTAGAAAGAGAGTTTTTAACAAACAGTAATGAAGCCAGTATGGCAACTGTCCTCAAAAGAGAATTAGATAACTCAGAAGAGTGTATAATTATTTCAGCATTTATAAGCACTGGATTACATAATATGTTAATTGGACAACTGGAGACAGCTGTTGCTTCCGGGAAAGAGATTAAAATATTAACCTCTACAATGAACAATTTCAACAGTCCAATAGTTCTACAATCATTTCAAACAATTGTTAATCAGCTTAAAATATTTGGTGCCCCAGGTAAAAACGAGGCTTTTCATGTAAAATCTTATTTATTTTCAAACAAATATTCAGATAAAACAAATGTTATTATTATTGGGTCCTCAAATTTTACACAACAGTGATTAAGCAGAAATAAAGAATGGAATATACTCCTACGTGGTGATAGGGATATTTTTCAAAAGGCTTATGCAGAATTCATTTCTTATTGGAAAACTGAAAGTTTCATTCCTGATGATAATTTTTATCAAAACTACCATCAAGCTGAATTACCGGAAACTGCAAACTACAAAGAGGTAAAGTACGGTTCCCCTCCTCCAAATAGTTTCCAGAAAGAAGCACTTGAGAAATTAAAAAGTTTCCGTAGTAATCAAATTTCAAAATCAATAGTTATAGCTGCTACAGGTACTGGAAAAACCTACCTGGCTGCTTTTGATTTTAGAAAGAGTAAATTTGATCGAATTTTATTTATTGCTCATAGAATTAATATCCTTGAGAGTAGTAAAAAGGCAATAACCTCTGTAATGGGAAGTAATTTTAATTCTGTTATTATATCAGGGAATAGTTCTCAAATTGATCGCCTTCCTAAAAATAATATTTCAGGTGTTTTTGCAATGGTACAAACTTTTCATAAACAAGAAACACTTTCAAATTACCCCAGAGATTATTTCGATTACATAGTCATTGATGAATTCCATCATGCAAAGGCTGATTCATATAAATCTATTCTTGAATACTTTACACCTAAATTTCTATTGGGTCTAACAGCAACACCTGAAAGAATGGATGGCCGAGATGTTTTTGAACTTTGTGATAATAATATAGCTTTTGAAATAAGGCTTTTCACTGCAATAGAAAAAAATCTACTTGTTCCTTTCTACTACTATGCCATCTATGATGAAATAAATTATGAAGCTATTAAGTGGAATGGTACAGATTATAATCAGAAAGAACTGGAAATACTATTGTCTAATGACACACGATCTAAGCTGGTATTAAAAAATCTTAATAAGTATCTTCCTTCAGGTAATGGTAAAACAAAAGCTCTCGGATTTTGTGCAAGTAAGATCCATGCCCAATATATGAAAAGTAGTTTCATTAAACTGGGAAAATCAGCAGAAGTAGTTTTAGGGGAAACAACTGAATCTGAAAGAATACAAATATTACAAAGATTAAGTAATGATAACGATGATCTTGAAGTTGTTTTTTCTGTAGATGTTTTCACAGAAGGAGTGGATATACCTGATTTAACCCATATATTGCTGCTCAGGCCTACTCAATCCTTTACTGTTTTTCAACAACAAATAGGAAGAGGACTGCGACTTCATCCATCAAAGGAATTTGTTATCATCCTTGATTTTATTGGAAATTATAAAAACAATTTTATTCCATATTTGACATTGAGAGGCATGTCTTCAGCAAATACTATCAATATCAAGAAACTTCAGGATAATCCAAGCCCACCCTCAAATTGCTTTATAGATGAAAATACTGAAGTAGTACAAATTCAAAAAAAGAGAATATACCAACTGTTCAAACCTGGAAATGTTGAATATCTAAAAAACATCTATGCAGAAGTAAAAGAGGATTATGAGAAAATTAGTGAGAATTCTAAAATTGACCACCCATTATTGT
>JAQIBN010000196.1 GCA_027859095.1 Spirochaetia bacterium
TGCAAAATTATTTTTAAAAGTTCAAAAAGAATATGGATCTTTTAATAAATATATATGGGGTTTTACAAATGGGGAAACTATAAAAAACAGATGGAATAACTTGTCTGAGATTCCTGCAAACACAGAACTTTCAGACAGAGTCAGTGCTGATTTAAAAAAAAGAGGTTTTAAGTTCACAGGTTCAACAATTGTTTATGCACACCTGCAAGCAGCAGGTATTGTAAATGACCATTTGATTGATTGTTTTAGATATAACGAGGTTTAAAAATATGAAAAAAATACTTTTACTCCGGCATGGTAATGCCGCATCCAGAACAGGAAATATGGCTGACTTTGAGCGCCCCCTGGATAATATGGGTAAAAAGCAAATATCAAATATTGCAAATAAGTTAGCAGAAAGCGGGCAGATACCTGACCTGATAATTACTTCTTCAGCTTTAAGAGCATTTTCAAGTGCTGAAATTATACAAAACAATGGAATTCCAGTCAAAATAACTGGAACAGAGATTCTCTATTCTGCGTCCATTTTTGAATATATGGATATTCTTAAAGCTCAAAAAAACAAATTTGAATCCATGTTACTTGTAGCTCATAATCCAGCAATTTCAGGATTTATTTCAAGATTATCAGGAAAACACATAGGCATGGGTACAGGGAATTTATGTATAATCAAACTAAATATTGAAAAGTGGAGTGATCTGGAATTTAACTCTCCAGTTATCAGCACCACTTTCCTTAAACCGCAATAGAAAAGAGGGTCTTAATTAACCTTTAAGATTTTCCGGATTTAAAGCCTTGAAATCCTTATGAAGAAATATACCATCTTTCCGAATAAGTTCATTATCTATCCAAATCTCACCACCACCATACTCCGGAGTCTGTATACAAACAAGATCCCAGTGAACAGCACTCTTATTACCATTATCCGCATCATCATATGCTGCACCAGGTGTAAAATGAAAAGATCCTGCAATTTTTTCATCAAATAAAATATTATCCATAGGAAAATTTATCTCCGGATTACATCCAAGGGCAAACTCTCCAACATATCTGGCACCTTCATCTGTATCAAATATTTTATTTATTCGATCATTATCATTTGAAGTAGCTTTTACAATTTTTCCTTTTTCAAATTCAAGCTTAACATCTGTAAAAGTAAAACCAAGATAACTGGATGGTGCATTATAGCTAATATGGCCCTCAATACTATCTTTTACAGGGCAACTATAAACCTCTCCATCAGGTATATTCATCTCGCCGCTGCACTTAACTGCTCCAATATTTTTAATAGAAAATTTCAAATCTGTATCCGGTCCAAGAATGTGTACTTTATCTGCTTTTGACATAAAATCTACAACTGTATCCATTGCTTTAGACATTTTATCGTAATCCACACCTGTTGTTACCTTATAATAGTATTCTTCAAACTTTAGTGTAGACATATTTGCCTGCATAGCCATAGATTCTGTAGGATAACGAAGAACAACCCATTTTGTATGTGGAACCCGTACTTTAAAATGAACAGGTTCATAGAACTCTTTCATATAAAGACCATTACTACCCTCAGGAAGATCAGACATCTCTTTGGGATTAGCAGGTCCTCTAACACCAATAAAAGCATCCATTTCCCCCATCTGATATTTTTCTATCTCTGTCTTTAGTTTATAACTTTCCTTAGAACCACCAATACGTAACGCCCTCTCTATTCTCTCTGTTTCAAATTGTACAATAGGAAAACCTTTTGCAGCATAAACGGCATTTACCAGTTCTTCCACAAATTCAACAGGAGTATCTGTTGCATGAATAAGACAGTTTTCTCCTGGTTGAATCTTACAGGAATAATTTACTAGTAATTCAGCTAATTTTTTATCTCTCGGGTCTCTCAAAGTGTTCTCCTCCAAACTTACCTAATTATTAATTTTTCCGTTTATTATTATAAACAATTTCCAGCATAAAAAAAATATCAAAAATAAAAATTTCTTGACCTTTGGGTAATAAAATGACTAAATTTATAAAAGGCTGGTCGGGACTTCGTCCTTGATCCGGCCATGCAACCAAGGGAACGATCTCAGCAACCAAAAGAGGAGAATGTAGGACAAAGGCTGGTCGGAAGCAAGCTTCCTGCTCGCCTATGCAACCGAAGGCTGGTCGGGACTTCGTCCCTGCTCGCCTATGCAACCGAAGGCTGGTCGGGACTTCGTCCCTGCTCGCCTATGCAACCGAAGGAGGACAGTATGTCTGATGCTATTCCAACACAGAATGATATTTATCCCATTGAATACCCGGCTAAAGTTCCTGTTGAACCAATAAAAGAGGAACCAATTGAAGAACCGGAAGAAATTGATAGCAGAGAAACAGATACAGGCCAAAATGTAGACACATTTGCATAACATATAATGTGAAGTAATAATCTAAATCCCTGCATTCTCCCCTCACATCATTTTCATTGTTCCCTTGAAATAACTAATATCAGTCACAATAATCATGGCTCCCTGTTTTTTATCAAGGTCACCAGTAATGTCTTCGATACCTTCAATAATATCATCCATCTTATCTTCAGGAACCAGGGTCATTAGAGTTTTACTCCTGTTCTTATTTTCCTGCATAAAACCGATAAACTCTGCAAACATTGGAACATTACTAATATATTCTCCCATACCTGAGGATTCTATTATTGTAGTCCCTTCTATTCCCATTTCTATAAAAAATTCCAGGATATCGTACAAAAAATCCTCGATATACAGAACAACATAGAGAAGTTTCATTTTTTTAGTTTTAGTTGAACTTTCTGTATGTGCCCTTGAATGACGAATAAAGGCTTCGTACAAAGACGTATTGGTTAAAGACTTCATCATTTCATTGCGGACACCAGGTGAAGTTCCAAGAGTACGGGAAATAGTTGCAAGAATTTTCAGATGATCCTGAACGGCTTCTACAGGTCCAAGTATTACAAATATAAGTTTAACTTTCTTTTTATCCAAAGAATCAAATTCGACACCCTTACTTGATGTTACTATAAAAACAAGAAACTTTTCCATCCCTTCAATTCTTGCATGAGGCATGGCAATACCATCACCAAAACCAGTCGATCCCTGATCTTCTCTGTCTTTAATCTGATTAAATAAGGATTCCTGATCTATATTTTCCAATAAAGGGCTGCGGACTGCAATTTCTGAAATTTTCTTTAGAACTTCATCTTTCGATACGGCTTTAAAATTTACAGCACAACATTTTCGATCAACTATATCTATAAGTTCCATTTTTATCCCTCCATCTCATTGCCTTTAATAATTGCGTATCTGGATACAGGCGGTCCAACAAGTTCATTTACAAATACCGAAAGAAGCACAATATTTACCATTCTGTCTACCATAATTATTTGTTCAGGCGAGAGATTGTGCATAAGAGGAGAGGCCTGTATCATAAGAACCAGTCCAATAGCAACTCCTGCCTGAGGAAGCATGCACAGACCAAGATGTTTGGTAATAACACTCTTAACCTTAGAGACCCTGCATCCAATATAAACACCACCATACTTGCCAATTGCTCTTAGTAAAATATATAAAATCCCAAAGATTAGAATATCCTTCTGAACAAGAACAGCAGGATTTAACTCTGTTCCGGCAATTACAAAAAAGAGTGCATAAATTGGAGGTGTAAAGGGTTCAAGAGATCTGAATATTCTATGATTTTTAGGGGAAAAATTTATAATTACAGCACCAGCTGCCATATTTGTTAGAAGAGGTGAAAGTTTGAAAATTACAGCCATTGCAGTAAATAAAAAGACTATTCCAATTGTAACAATCATTATTTCATTGGTATTTTGTTTTTTCCAGGTTGAAAAATGTACAATAACACCACTGATAATCCCCGCTACTATGGAAAGAAAAACCTCAAGGAGAGCATGACCTATGACTGAAGCGCTTCCATGACCTGCCGCTTCCACAACTGCAACATCACCAAAGAGCATTCCTGAAGCTATAGCAAAAACAATACTAAAAAGAATAACACATCCTGCATCGTCAAGAGCAACTACCCCATAGAGATAATCTATAAAAACACCATGAGCCCTTAAGGATTGAACAATAGCTACAGTTGCAGCCGGAGCAGTTGCAGAGGCGATAGCACCCAGAAGTAAAGCAAAAGGAAGGGGCATTTTAAACAGGAATAATCCGATAGATACAATTCCGAATGTAAGGACAATCTGAATAACTGTAACTATTACAACTTCCTTTCCCATGCGTTTAAGCTTGCCCCAGTAGAACTCCCCACCTATGGTCAGTGCAATTAGTCCCAGGGCAACTTCAGTAACAACTTTTAAAGATTCTTCCATTTCGTGAGGGACAATACCTGTTACAGTAGATCCCATAATAAGGCCGGCTAAAATAAAGCCAGTTATTTCGGGGAGTTTAATTTTTTCTGCAAGCGTACCTATTAAGTATCCCATAACAAGCATTATACCCACTGTAAAAAGGGGATGCTGACTTAAAAGATTACGAAGAGAAACTAGATTTTCAAATATAAGTTCCATCTGCCCTTCCAGTTACAAAAAATTCTGTACTATTAGTATAGTAGTATGGGAATGAGGGTTTTGCAAACAAATTTATATGCAGAAGATTGATTACTACGTGTTTTTATTGTATATTATACACGTGTACAATGAAAGGAGTGGCTATGTCTACAAAATTAACACTTACTTTAGATAACGAAGTTATTTTAACTGCTAAAGAATATGCAAAGAATCATGGAATAAGCCTCTCAAAAATGGTTGAACACTATTTTAAAGGAATATCAAAAAAGATACCCTCTGATAAAGATGATATTCCCCCTATTACGAAAGAGCTCTCAGGTTATGCCAAAATCACTAATACAAAGTCTGATAAAGAATTATTAGTAGCTGCTTTAGAAAGTAAATACCTGTAATGGGAAATAGGATATTTGTTGACAGTGATGTATTACTGGATATTCTATTAGAAAGAATACCCCACTTTGACAACTCCCAGAAAATATTAGCTCTTGTTGAAAAATGTGTTTTTCAGGGTTTTACTTCAAGTTTAATACTTGCAAATTGCTTCTATATTATTGAGAACAGTTTTTCACGTGCAAGAGCTGTTGGTGCTGTTCAAAAGATAAGATCAATTATGGAAGTTCTACCATTTTCAGACAAGGAAATAGGTGAATCTCTGAGCTCCAATATTGCTGATTTTGAGGATGGAATCCAATATTTTATTGCATCCAATAATAATGTGAATACAATAATTACCAGAAATATTAAAGATTACAGTAGTTTGGATTGCAGGGTTTTCACACCTGGTGATTTTATAAATCTGCAAAACGTAAAAAGGATGATTGAGGATAAAACTCAAAGCTGATAATTAGAGATTTTTTAAAGGGTAAAAGGGGCAAACCGTAAAAAGTGTTTGAACTGGGATTTTGGGATTTGATTGATTATTTAATTATATCAGCAATTATATAAGGAGCAGAAGCATTATTATCATAAGTGAGAGTAGATGCTGGGTCATTTGTTTTTATTAAAATTGCTTTTATAGGATTCGTCGCTGCTGCCCTAACAACACTTGTTATATCATAAAAGGGATCAATTGTACTGAAAGTAATAGAATTTGAATAATTTACTATAGATCCAATGTCAAGCTCATACCAAATCTGCATATCATCACTCGGGAAAAATCCTGTCAATGGAACAAACGTCACCTCAGTAGCGCTTGTTCCACCATCACTAAGATAAATTTTTGCTGAATCAACAAATATACCATCTGGAAAATCAAAAAAAACAACGGCCCATTTCGATGAAGTGATCTCAAGAGAAATATCAGGATCCGCTAGCCATTCTGCCATTGTATTATCTGCATTTACAGAATCTGATCTGGAATAATTAACACTTGGCTCTGAAGTCCCTGGTAGTTTCGCTTTAGCCTTTATTGGTGCCAACCAGATTTCTCCACCATCCCCGTCATCAACCATGGCGAATAAAGAAAAATAGTGAGTTATTCCCGGTATTAGATCTGTCCATTCCTCCTGCCATTGTGTTTTATCGGAAATAGATTCATTTGCAAAAAAAATATAATTTTCAGGATAGCCAAAAATACTGTGCTGTATTTGTATCTCAGTGATTTTATCATCATAAACCCAACTGGGAGGTTCTTTCCAGTTCCACATTGTTACAACAGAATTATCACTGGAAGGCACAGCAGTGAATGCAGTTATCTGAGCAGCTTCATCATCCAGATTTTCACGGCCATGAGGGGAACTGAAAAACAGATTACAAGTTGGAAAGAAAGT
>JAQIBN010000208.1 GCA_027859095.1 Spirochaetia bacterium
ATTTGAGCTTCAATAAGCATTCCAGGAAGAAGTTTTTGATTTTGGTTATCGAACTCTGCAATGACTTCATAAGTTCGATTACTGTCAGCTTTTAGACCAACTAAACTTACCAGACCTTCAAGTATATATTCAGGAGCAGATGCCTTTTTAGCTACCACCCTTTGGCCTTTCTTAATTCTGGAAATTATATTTCCCGGAACCAATATTCTTACTTCAATCTTTTCAATATCAATAATTTCAACATAATCTGCAGAATTAACCAATTCTCCCCTTCTGAAGGTAATCCCCGATATATATCCACGACCAGGGCTGATTGCCAATGTTGTTCTTAGATTTTCCTGCAGATTTCCTATTTCTGTTGTTTTTGCTATCTGGGTTTTTTCATAGTTAAGTTCAGCTTCTTCCCAAGTCTGTTTTGCCTTATCATACTCTGATTTAGAAATAAGTTCCTTTGAATACAGACTGCTGGTTGTCTCGTAATTATCCCTGGCTTCATTTAGCTTTATAGCTGTCAGCTCCAGATCCTTGTCCCATTTTTCGCTGGTCCTCTCAATATTTTTTACAAGATCATTATTATCCAGGGAAAAAAGAAGATCACCAGATTCAACAAAATCACCCTCAGATATGTAGAGAGTCGCAACAGTTCCTGTAGATCCTGGAGTAACGCGTATTTCATCACCTGCCGCCAACTCACCTAATCCATAGTAAAATATGTTCATAGGGGCTTTTGTAAGTTCACCAACTACAACCGGAACAATCGATGATCCACCGCCGCTGCCGGGTTTCTTTTCTTCAGCAACCTCCACTGGATCAGCAGTTTGTACTTCTCCTTCTGCAGGAGTATTATCTGAAACATACTTATCCCAGGATTCCTGTTTTTTTGCAGCATCAAAGGTCTCCCATTTTGCCTGATCCGCATTTGAACCGGGAGGGGGGCTTGCCAGATCTACAATTATTGCCCCGGCAGAAGCTGAAAGTGAGGCTGCAACCGGTGTTGCATCAGAACTCTCACTTGCTGCTGTACTTTCACCTGTAGAATTACTACAGCCTGAAATAATTAATGTAAGTAATATTATGCAAACAATTATCAGTTTAGTTATTTTCATTAGACCTTCTCCTCATCAATAAATATTGGGATTACTTTCTTAAAGTTTGTCTTCAGCTCTTCTACAATATGATAAATTATTGGAAGAACAATTAATGTTAGTATTGTAGAGGCAATTAGACCAAATATCAGGGATATACTCAATTGAGTAAAATTTTCATCTTTAAAAGCCAAAGGAAGAATTCCTCCAATGGTTGTCAGGGTTGTTGCCAGAACAGGCCCAAATCTACTTTTTCCTGCATCAGTAAGAGATTCAGCCAGACCCATGCCTTCCTTCCTATTCCTGTTAACTGTATCTACAAGAACAATAGCATCATTTACTGCAATTCCAACAAGGGCAATAACACCCATAAAGGCATAGAGACCAAAATTATTTCCTGTTAATAGGAGACCGGAAAAAACACCTATGATTGCCATGGGCACAGAGAGAAGTATTACCAATGGTTGAGTAAGGGAATCAAACTGTGCTGCAAGAATAAAAAATACTACAAGAAGAGCGAGAAGAAGATTTAATATCATCTCTCCAAAAGAGGCATCCAAATCCGCAGCATCTCCAGCCCACTCATAGCGGAGACCACCTGGAATGCCGGTTCCATCAACAAGACTGTTAAAGTCAGCCACTATATCCCTAATGTTTACATCCGGCAACAACTGTGCATAGACCATAACAGTTCGTACTCCTCCGTTATGGCGAATTGTTCCAAGACCATTGGTTTCAGCAATAGAGGCAAGCTGGGTCAGGGGTATTCTCGTTCCGTCTTTCAAGTTTATAAGAACCTTCTCCAGGTCTTGAACTGAGTTAATTTTATCCTCACTTGTTGTAAAGCGGATGGGCAGATCTCCATCGGACCTCAATAATGTCCCGGATTCCTGACCACTTATTACGGTTTTTACTATATTCCCCAGAGTTGTTGCCTCTATACCCAGGTCGGCAGCTACAAGGGGTTTAAGAAGAACCTGTACCTCTGGAAAGCCTGGTTCAAAATCAGTAACAGGGCTGCCAATACCTTCAACAGTTCCAAGTAATTTTACAAAATCTCTGGAATAGGAAGAAAGCTGCTCCATGTCATCTCCTATAAGTCTTATCTGTACAGGGCTGTTTGCAGACTTACCGCCTGCGGAGGTTCCAATTGTAACTTTAGCACCTGGAATTAACATAATTTGCTTCATAAGAACAGGAATCATCTCTTTTGTTGTCCAGGATCTTTCGTTACCAAATTTGAGATTAAGTATTATCTCCGAATCTCTCATGGAATCTACACCCACTTCGGAATAGATTGTATCTACCCCATCCAAACCTAAAAGTAAAGCTTCAATTTTCGTGGTTACTTCATTTGTGTCATCCAATGTACTGAACTGGGGTGTTGATATAACAACATAGAGTGAAGTCTCATCCTTTACAGGAAAAAGTTCAATTTTCAATAATCCAAGAGGAATAGTAGAGAGAACTCCAATTAGTGCCGCTAGGGCAATTAATGGAACAATTATTCTGTTTCGTCTTTTATTTATAAGCCTGGATAAGAATTTTTCATATACTGCAGCACCTTTGCCAAAGGCATCTATGCCCTTATACCTGGCCAGAATACGAATAACAAAAATACCTGCCATTATCAGACCCATAAGAAAAGATAAAAGGCCTGGTCGACCATTAGTAAAAAAGGCAACCATGAACAGAACTATTACTAAAGAAGCTTCTATCAGTTCGCGAATAATAGAAAATTTCCTTGGTTCGTTATGTCCTGTTTTTTTGGGAAGAAAACGGGAACTCAAGGTTGGTGTAACAGTCAGTGCAATAATTAGGGAAGCACCAATAATGAAAATAATTGTAACTGGAATCACACTGATAATCAGCCCAATTCGTCCACCCATAAATGCAATGGGAATGAAGGCTGCCATTGTAGTAAGAGTAGCTGCAAGGATTGAGGGGGCTACTTCTGCAGTCCCTTCCTTTGCCGCCTGGATTCGTGTCATCCCTTTTTCTCTAAAAATAGCAACATTCTCCATTACAACTATGGCATTATCAACCAGAAGACCAAGTGCAATTATCATTGCCAGGAGGGTCATTGTATTAAAAGTCATACCTGCACTGTTCATTGCAATAAAAGCGATAAAAAGAGAAAAAGGTATAATTAGAGCAGTAATTATTGATTCTCTTATTCCAAGAAAAAGAAAGAGAACAAGAACAACAATAAGAAGTCCGGAAATGGCATTTTCCAGAACAGCATCAAGATCTTCCTGAACTGTAACTGCATCATCCTGAATTACAAGAACATCAAGACCCGGAGGAAAACTTCCATCCCCGATTTTATCAACAATTGCTTTTACTTCTCCACTTGGGCCAATTATATCAGTACCTCCATCCCTGTAGAGGGAAAGAGTAATTGCTGATTTCATTGTAGCATCATCTGTGCCAAGGTTTACTGAACGTCTAGAATAATTATTTATTGGTTTGTAAGTCTCTTCAACTACTGCAAGATCCTTTAAAAATCGTGTACCACCACCTGGTAGAGGAATAAGGGTTCTGGCAATTTCATCAACATCAGTATAGGCAGCCAGGACACGAATATAATAATGCATACCATCCATGACAGCATCCCCTGCAGGGGTATCCTTGTGTCTTAAACTTATTGCTCGTGTTAAATCCAGAGCTGTAAGATTAAACTCTGCCAGACGGGCAGGATCAATAGTTATTCGAATTTCTGCCTCGCGCTCACCCGAAATTCTAACATCATTTACACCATCTATAGACAGAAGATCATCCATCATAAGATCTGCCGCATCTTTAAGATCTGCTGGAGAAAGATCTCCACTAAGACTTAAAACTACAAAGGGCCTGTTTGCTGTTGTAGAGACCTTGATTGCAGGAAATTCTGATTCCTCAGGCAAATCCTTTACAGAAATAACAGCCTGATTTACTTCATTAATTTTATCATCAATATTTACTTCAGGATAAAAATCCAGCTGTATCTCAGATCGTCCTGCCAATGAAGATGATGTCATAAATTCAATATCATCAATATTTGA
Source organism: Spirochaetia bacterium (assembly GCA_027859095.1). Classification (GTDB taxonomy): domain Bacteria; phylum Spirochaetota; class Spirochaetia; order B11-G9; family B11-G9; genus JAJRQE01. The sequence continues at coordinate 4,130 of JAQIBN010000208.1, forward strand.
TAAAACGGCCTCAAGCTTATTTGTTATGAGAGATTCAATATCTGCTGGTGAAGCTCCGGAATAATTTGTGTTAATTTTAATTGTGGGGAAGACAACCTCTGGCTTGGACTCTCTTGGAAGAATCTGATAAAAATAGACTCCCATAAGTATAAGCAATGCCATTCCCAGATAAACAATCCTGTAGCGGTCAATACTGAGGGAGGATATCCTGCCTAACAGACCTTTCTTTTCATTCATGCCCACTCCTTTATAACTTCAAAACTTTTATATTTAACATTAATAATTCAAACTAACTTCTGAAAACAATGCAGCAGCTTCCAATACTGACAACCAGGAATTTTCTGTAGTAATTCTTGCGGATTCAATTTTCCATTCAGCTCTTGCAACAAGAGATTCAGATTCAAGGATGTCAAATGGAGATGCCTGGCCAAGGTCTTTCCTGGTTTCCACAATTTTATGATTATCTTTACTCCGAATCAGATCTCTTCTTGACTGATCAAGAGCACCCTGATTTCTGATAAGCTGTTGATGAGAAGACCTCAGTTGAAGATTCAAACTTTCAATCAGGAACTCAAGCTTTGCTTCAGCGCTTCTTAGTCCAAGTACAAAGGCATCAATATTCAGATTATCACTTTTATTGGAACCAAGGGATATATTTACAGTAACTCCCGTATTCCATGTACTTTCAGAACTACCGGAACTAACAGGGATTTCTCCAAATGTATAAACAGGAAAGCTGTAGGCACTTGTTAGTTCAGGATTGGTAAAGGAATAGGTCATGGAGGCTGAGTGATCATTGTAGTTTAAAAATGGTTTGACACTGATATCCAGATTAGGTTTTTTCATTCTCTCTATTGTTTGTTTTAACTGTTCAATCCTTACTCTCTCGACACTGACAAGGGGATGATTTTCTTCAATCCATGAATTGAGTTCCGGAGGTCTGGGAAGAACTTCCATTGTTAAAGTATTCTTTTCAAGGATTTCCGGTTCCATTTCAAGACCTACAGTAAACATAAGCTCATACCAGGCAAGTCGTTGTTTAAGTATATTCTGCGAATAATTATCATTTCTCTCCTGAAGCGTTTCATCTGCTGTTGCAAGAGTAATTAGCGATACAGTCCCGGTTTCGAATCGCTGCTGAAGTATTTCTGAATAGTTCTCCGCGGCTCTTACTTCCAACTCAAGGATAGGTTCTTCTTCCTGCAGCAGCCAGGCATTTTGATATAAGTTGTATAATTTAACAAAGGCTTTTTCTCTGGCCGTTTCCACTGAAACTTCTGCTGTACGAAGTGTATTTAAAGAAAAGTTCAACTTTTCTTTTTCAAGATCCGAAAGACCAAGGGGTACTTTTAATGAAGCTGTACCGGATAGTGCTATTTCCTGACCAAAATCCCCATCCTCCAGGCTTATAGCTTTTATTGTAGGATTAAGACCAACATTAAAATCTTCTGGATTAAGAAGAGCCATTATCTCTTTTTCAAGACGTTCAACTTCTAAAATAGCAAACTCCACATCATAAGTCTTCTCAAGCTGATCTGTTACAGTTTGAAAATTGAGCCCAAAAGCCTGTGAACCTACAAACAAAACAATAAAAACTATTAACAACACTGATCTTTTCATTTAAATCCTCTTTTAACCTAGACAAACATTTTACTCTTTGAATAACAGTATAATGCTTTTTATATAAAAAATAAAGTATACATTATAGAAAAAGTAAGATATAGAATAACTTAAATATATGAATAAAGTATGAACAAAAGATAGAGGTTTTATTTCATTCTGCCTGAAACTGTGACGTTTTTTCTCTTACCAGATATTCTAAAGTTTTAAGCCATTTATATGCACTAAACCGCTTATATTTGCCCTTAATTGTATATAAAGTACTCTGGTGATAAAATTCAAGTCTTTCTTTATTCTGAATATTTATACCCTGAAGCTCAAAGAATGGAAATGATTTGATTTCATCCCCCCTGCTGTTCTTTATAATTAGGAAATAAGTAGATGATGATCTGGCCAGATGGAGAGAACCAAAAGTTAGATAGTAGAGTTTTTCACTTTTATATCCTGTGTGGAAAATAAGGTTATTATCTTCAATAACTGATTCTTCATTCAAAATTGAATCATCCATAAAAGAATACAAATTTTTCTGCTGCCATAAATTCCAATCTCTAATATTATCAAAAATAACTTTATTTTTACTACTCTCAAATTTACCCAGTTGATTGTAATCAAGTTCATAATTACATTTTTTACATGAAAATTTATTTCCCCTGGAAAACATTGTCCCAATAGAAATACATGAGGGGCAGGTATACAGAACCTGTTCAAGGTGTTCAGCAGGCTTCCTTCCTTTATATTTAATAGAAACCTTATTCTGATACTCAAATTCATTAAATGAGAGTGCCTCAGCAAGCTTATTATGAATAGATTCAATTTTCATTGACTTTACTTCATCACCTCTGAAAAGGATCTTGTAATCCATAATTACTTTACCCTTTTGAATATGAAATCCCCATCGTGGCTGACTAAAAAAGCCACCCTTGAAAACTACTACTACAACAGGGATTTTTAGCATACGGATAAGTTTTGAGGTGGAATACACAAGTGGAAGAGTGGCACCATCCCAGGTCCGCCTTCCTTCAGGGAAAATTCCAATAACCTTACCCCTCTCTTTTATGCGTATAATATTTTTTAAAGCATCAATATCTGACTGAGCTTTTGTCTTGGGAATAACCCCAAGAAGCTTCATCAATAGACCAAAAAACGGAGACCTGAAAATAGCGTCTGAAGCAATATAAAATATTTGCTGTTTTAAATATATTCCTGCCATAAAAGGATCCCAGAAACCCTGATGATTGGGTAGTATAAGAAATGGAGGTTTTAAATTCTTCACTTCTTCCGGAATATTAGCTTCAAGATTAAAGGTCCATTGTAACCAAATCCTTAATAAAGGCTTTAATGTATAATAAAACCAGTGATTTATAGTAATTTTATTACTCTTTTTGGGCATAAAAAAACTCCTGTTCAATTTTACAAATGTAAAATATAATGATCAACAATATTAATTATAGCAGATATTAGATATAGTGAAAGGGGTATTCAGTGAGTATTCAATGGACAATGTTTATTAATTTAGGAATTATTTCTGCAGGACTCATCCTGGCAACCTGGATTAGATCAAAAGTTAGATTTTTCCAGAAATTCCTCATTCCTAATTCTCTTCTTGCAGGATTTATTCTTTTACCTTTGTACAATTTTGTTCTTCCCAAACTTGGACTTTCTTCTGTTAACCTGGGTGAAATGGCATATCATCTCCTGAGTATTTCTTTTGTTGCTCTTGCGTTAAAAACTCCACCTAAGCAAAATGTTGCAAAAGGAAGAATATTCGGAACAACTCTATCTGTACTTTTTCAATTCGGTGTACAGGGGTTCACAGGACTTATGCTGACCTTCTTTTTTATAAAAACTATCATGCCGGATCTTTTCCATAGTTTCGGATATTTACTACCCCTCGGTTTCTCCCAGGGGCCAGGTCAGGCATATTCAATTGGGCAAAGCTGGACCGCCTTCGGGGTTGAAGGTGCAGGTAGTATTGGCCTTACCTTTGCAGCTATAGGTTTTATATTATGCAGTTTCGGTGGTGTATTCATAATAAATTACGGAATTAAAAAGGGATGGATTGCCAGGGAAAAGGTTGAGTTTCTACTGGATAAAGACCTTAAATCCGGGATACACAAAAAAGGATCAAAGCTTCCAATTGGGTCATACCAGACTACAGAAACCGAGGCCATTGACACATTTACTCTTAACATGGGTCTTGTTCTATTTGGATACTTCCTTGCCTTCCTCTTCCTAACAGGTCTTGAATATCTGCTGTCATTCATTGGCCCTGCTGGAGAACAGCTGGCTGCAACTTTCTGGGGTCTAAGCTTTATTTTTGCCGCACTAATTGGTCTATTAATAAAACAATTTCTAAAAGCTACAGACACACAACATATTATGGACAATTTAACCTTAAACAGGATTACTGGTTTTTCAATAGATTTGATGGTTACAAGTGCTATAGCTGCTATTTCACTGGTTATGGTATCTAAATACTGGTTACCTATTTTTACAATTTCTATTATTGGAACTATTATTGTCGGTTTTTCAACTATCTGGTTTTCCTCCAGAATATTCAGGGATCACAGGTTTTTAAGAACATTATTGGTGTTCGGTGTATCAACAGGAACACTCTCAACAGGCCTTGCACTCCTCCGAGTAGTTGATCCCGATTTCGAGACCCCTGTGGCTACTGATTACACCTATGCTTCGGGGCTTACCTTTGTTTTTGCAATTCCCTATATTTTGACTATGAATATGCCCCTGCGTACTTATATGACAGGAGACTATAAGTGGTTCTGGCTTGCAGTGCTAATAAACATTGGATACATATTATTTACAGGGATTTTCTTTTTAAAACTGGCAGGGAAAAGAGCATTTAAACATAAATTGAAACTCTGGTACCCTGAAGATGACAGTTAGCAGAAGATAATCACTATTAACTGTTAATTCTACCCAGCTTCCTTTTTGTTGAGGCATGTTCAGGGTCAATTTCCAATGCCTTCCTGTAGTAAGCGGCTGCTTCACTAAACCTTTCCCTTCCTGACTCCAGATCCCCCAACCCAATGTAGGATTGAATAAATTCAGGCATAATCGCTATAGCCTTATTATATGTATCCACAGCATCTTCATACATACTAAGTTTATTCATTGCTCTGGCAAGCCAGATATACGACCACTCATATTCAGGCATCTGTACCATTGATCGGGTAAAATAAGTAAGAGCATTTTCGTACTCCTTATTACGGTAGTAAGCCTTACCCAGATCCTTAAGAGTAGTACCATCTCCAGGCTGTAGATTAACAGCTTCGGTTAAAAATTCTATGGATTTGATATAATTTTTCTCATCATACAGGCCATTACCAAGAAAACGAAGTGCTTTCACAGGGGAACTCATCAGTTTTGAGGCCTGTTCCAGATGATTAAATGCCAGCTCTGCTTTTCCCAATTCATACAGGAGCTTACCATACGAAAAATGAGACTCCCCATCCAGTGGATCTATATCCACTAGTTGTTTAAAGGCATCCTCTGCGGTCTGAAGATCTTCTGCATCCAAAGCTGTTTCTCCTTTGGATTCCCACAAATTCTTATTCTTCGGATCAATATTAAATACATTTGCATACTCCAGTAGTGATGCTTCATAATCTCCGCTTCGGGCTAATAATTCTGCAAGCTTAATCCGGAGATCAACATCAGTCTCATCCTCTGTCAGCATATTATTAAGTATCTCAATGGAATCTTCTTCAGCCCCCGGGGCATCACCAATAAAACGGGTCATTTTGGGATCAATAAGCAGAGATTCTTTAAAAGATTTTTCCGCCTCCACTGAATATCCCAACTTTTGTTGAGTTTTACCCAAATTATACCATATCCAGGCATTATCCTTTATTGATTCAGCAGCTTCTGCAAATCTTCCCAGTGCTTCCTCATAGTTTCCTAGATGAGCTAGCTCCTTCCCAAGCTGATACTTTGAATATCCATCTTCAGGATCAAGATTAACTGCATTCAGATAGGATTGGGCAGCTGCTCTATGATTTTTATTATCTGACTGAATATCTCCTAAAATCAGCCAGGCTTTAACATATTGGGGATTCAGAGATATCACCTTCTCAAGTTCCTCCTGTGCTGCTGCTCTGTCTCCAGCCTTTTTATACTGAAGGGCTAAATTATATCTAAGGTCATCTGAATCAGGATGAACATCAATTCCATCTTTTAATACTATAACCGCCTCATCAGCTCTGTTTAAACCCGCAAGAAGCACAGAAAGATTCTGCCAGTATTTAACATCTTCAGGATTCAATTCTATAGCCATCCTGTATGATTTTTCAGATTCCTTATAATTATCCATTGCCTTATAAAGCAGAGCCTGATTATACCAGGCGTTTGAATAAGAAGGATTGAGGGAAAGAACCAGTCTATACTGCTCAAGAGCCTTATCCAGTTCATTCAGTTTTTTATATTGAACAGCCAAATTCAGCCTCGATTTAATGTTTGAGGGCTCAATTCGTAATGCTTCCTCATAGGTATCTATAGAAGCTCTGTAGAGTCCTTTCTGGCTGAAAACAAATGCAAGATTATGCCAGGCTTCCGGAAATTCAGGATTAATGCCCAACACAGTATTAAAAGATTTTTCTGCATTATTATAATCCTCTGCCTCCAGGTATAGAAGACCGAGGTTGTAATGAGCACTGTAATAGAATGGGTCAATTTCTATTGCCTGTAAAAATATGTTCCCGGCATCTTCCACCCTACCTAGAGCTTTCCAGGAGAGTCCAAGATTATTCAATACTTCCACATTTGTATTTTCTGAATATTCCAATGCAAGCGTATAATATTCTGACGCAGCTATAAAATCCCGCTGAATGTATTCAATCCTGCCTAATTGAAAAAGTGCTGTTTCAACCTTATTTCCATTTGATACAATCCATTTTAAATGCGATCTTGCATTAACAAATTCCTGCTCTTCAAAAAGGATGGCTGCAAGTTTTATTCGAATATCATCATAATCAGGATTTATATGAAGAGCTTCATTTAGAAATCTTTTTGCTTCTGGAATATCATTTTCTAATAGTGACAATTCCGCCAGTCCATAATATGCCTGACTATTCAGTTCATCAAGCAATAGTATTTCATTGTAAATATTCTCTGCCTTGTCTATTTTGCCTGTTTCCGAATACAACTTTGCCAATTCAAGCCGTGGTTTAATGGCAGAAGGGTCCAGATTTACTGATTCAATAAAAGCTTCTTCTCCGGAAACATAGTTTCCAGAATTTCTATATGCAATACCTAGACTGCTTAGAGTTCTTGAACGTTTTGCTCCGCCCGCCCGGAATACAGTTTTCTCCAGAGCATTAACCGCAAGATTGTTTTTTTTAAGTGCAAGATAAAGGTTCCCTAGATTAAACCCTGCTTCAAAATATCCGGGTTGTTCTAAAAGAGCGTTTTTATAGGCAGTAATAGCCCCTGTTTTATCACCCATCCTGTTCCGGACAAGTCCAAGGTTAAAAAAGATACTTCCATTCCCACGTAAGTTTTGTGAAGCAGATGTGAGTAAAACAGATGCATCCTCATATTGTTCTAACCTTATCAGAGCCCTTGAGTATAATCGTACAAAGTTTACATCTTCATTCAGCTCTGGTTTTTCAGAAATAAGTTTTTCTAAAATATCCAAAGCATCCTCATTCTTATTTTGTTCAAGTAAGGATGAAACTTCAGGAAAACTGGAAGATGATATTATTTCTGTATCAATCTCATCAAATTCTATATATACTGCTTCATGAGCTGTTTGATCATTTACTGTTACAACAATAGGCTGGTTCTGAATTTGAAAAGCTAAATATTGCAGGTAGCCTCCCCCTAAAGAAAGAACCAAAATAAATAATACTATAGGCAGTGCGGATTTTGTCCATAATGATTTTATAAAATCCTTCATTTCTGTACTCCCTCAAGCTGAGGCAGAAGCCCCATTCTGTTTACTACCTGTATCTGTAACCCCGGTCTGGCATTAAGTTCCAGTACCATAGGACCAAGATCCCGGTCAATCACTATATCAACTCCAATATACTCCAGGGGGACTGCCAGGGATGATGATTTCGCAATTTTAAGAATTTCTTTCCAGAAAGGTATTTGCAGTCCGGAAATACTAACTCCACTATCCGGATGGGCTTCTATCCTTTTTCCATTCATAACTGAAGATCCTGTTATACCTGTTTCCATATCTATTGAAACACCTATGGCACCCTGATGAAGATTAGCCTTTCCATCAGACTGATCTGTAGGTATCCTAAGCATTGCCATAACAGGCTTATCTTTAAATGCAATAATACGTATATCAGGAATACCTCTAGTATAGATATTATACATAAAGTCATCAGGAATTACTTTTTTCTCAATTAGTACACGGTCATCCATTCTTCCAAAAGAATATACTCCAAAGAGTATATCTCCAAAATGTGTTTTCATATCATCCTTATCCACGGACCTTCCGGAGGGTGTCCTCCATGTCTCATCTCCATTTTTCTCAACAAGAAGTATACCTCCTCCCGCTCTACCTCTGGCAGGCTTTACAACAAAATCCGCTTTCCCCATGAGAGCCTTAAAAACATCTTCAATTTCAAAGAAATTTTGTACAACAGCAATGGTTTCAGGAAAGGGAACATTTACTGTTTCTAATATTACTTTTGTACGAATTTTATCATCAACAAGAGGAAATGATTTCCGGGGATTGTATACAGATATTACATCCAGATTCCTTTTATTAATACTTAGTATAGAATCAAGATTCATGATAAAGCTCCCTGAATCTCACCATTTCGCTTAGCCTTATTCCAGTCCAGCTGCCAATCCATAGATTCATGGAAATAACACCAAGAAGAAGTTCAGGAAAAGCAATTTGCAGGGCCTGAAGAGCAACAGAACTCATTACTATAAAGCTTACACTCATAACAATTAGGGTCTGTATCATAATTAAAATTGTATGTTTAAATCCCTCCTCCTCAATAGTAATAGCAATACGCTCAGAAGTAATTGTGAGTATTGCAATTGGCAGCAGTGCTGCAGAGTTTAAAGCGGAAAATGTATCAATATTTAAGAAGTTTGAAATGACTGTAAGACCAATAAAGCTCATAATAACAACAATCATCATTACAGCAAGTTTCGGGGTATGAAGGAGTCCAATTTTATTTAAAGGGATTCTGATCAATACCGTTACAGTAAGCACAAATATGAATGAAACTATACCCGGCAGCAGGCCGATTCCCTGGAAGGACATGGCCATTAGAGCCGGCAGAAAGGTACCCAGGGTATTTATCCCGATTATATTCCGGGAAAAAACGACAACAAGGACTCCCAGGGGAATAACCAGTAAAAACTGAAGAACATTCATGGCTATTGAAATCTTAAAAAAATCAGTTAAAATATGATAAAGGTTAAATGAACTTCCAACAAGAAAGCCCTCCAGCCTGTTATTGGCAAGTGTTTTCTTTCTTATATCATATCGATAATCAAAGCCGATATTCCTTGAATGTCTAAACAATGACTCATCACCTCTGTACAAGGCTAGATAATTACCAGGTAATTCGGCAAAATGGCCATTTAAAGTATCAAAAGGTATCCAGTAACCTGCAATATATAGTTCTATCCATTGATGACTTGTTCGTTTGGATCCAGTAGTTAGAATCAAGCCCCCTACCAGTCTGGAAGGGATATTCAGATGCCTTGCCATTGCGGAAAAAAGCCGGCTTTTACCATTACAACTGGCTTCCTGCAGCTTTGCAGCAGTGACTGCATCAGTAGTTCCTTTGAAAGGTCTTGAACCCAAACCATAAACATAATCAAAGAGAGATTTTACAATATCAGTAATATATATATTATCTGCTTTTAATTCCTCAGCAAGACTGGTTATTAGAGGATCATTAACCTGAATAACATCTGTTGATTTAAGAAAATAATCCAGGGAATCATCATATCTATCAGGAATTTTAAGATCAGGAGCAATATTAAATTCCATTGCTCTTATCATTGCATTAAAAGAGTAGTTTACAGTAAAAGGACCTTCTGCCTGGTACTGAGTCCAGTCTCCCCTGTTATAAAGGGGAGTTATCTCCCTACGAAAATCAAGTCCTTCTCCACCTATATATTCATTGCTTATAACCTGGTTATGTTCATTTACAGGTAAAAAGGTACGAACAGCAAGATCCTCACCATTCCCCGTAAAGCTCATACTGAGATTTACAGAATAATTAGGCTGAGGTACAATTGCCTCGAAGGTATATCCAAGAAAAAAATATTTATACCCGATAACACTGACCATCACTGCCAATAAAATGGCAATGATGATCCTGATTGTTTTTTTCCTATTCACTACGGCAGCCTTATCCGGGCTCCCAGCAGTCCACCAAAAAACTCGGAATTAGTGTCAAAGGAGCCCTCATCTTTCATGTTGGAGGTGGAATTGTCCCACCAGAACTGCCCTATAAGTTCCGCACTGGCTCCTGCAAGATTCTCCCAGAGAATAAATCCAAGCTCAGCCCTTGTAGTAAATGTTATGTCATTTCGTCGTTCATCTCCACTCAGGAACACCCCGGAAGCATCCTGGGCTATATAATTTGTATAGCTTCTAATTTCAACAGATCCGTCAAAATCAGTTCTCAATTTGTCTGTCCATTGGAAATCGGCACTTCCCTTAATTGTATGCTGAAGATAATCATTATAATCCTTTATATATAGATCTGTTGCACTGCTGTCTGTTATCCAGACATCATAATTATTGGATTCCAGATATAATAGTTCATAAGAAAGACTAGTATCAATTATACTTCCAATTTTTGAATTAAAATCCAGCTCCATACTATTTGTTATATACTGTCTGTCTTTTGTAGAATCAACACCCATAACAGCAGTATCATACTTAGCTTCCAGATACTGCTTCAAATTAAGTCCATAAGTTAAAGTTACATCTGATCTATCAGCAAAATACCATTGAACAAAGGGTTTCAGGTCACCCTGAACAGAGTCAATCTGGTGCCCTCCAACCAGATAGTCAGGAAAGACCTTCCAGCTGAACTCAGAATTCCAACCTGTTTTCCATTCATTGTTAATTCTAAAAAGACCATCTTCAGAAAGTTTAAGAAAATAGTAATTATCCCCTGTATCTTCAGCCAGCTTAAGATCACCATCCAGTCTTAATGTATTCAGAAAATTACGGCTGCTTCCTGTCTTAACAGCTATATCAGCGCTTATCTTATCTGAACTCTGAATAAGCCTTGTATCCCCTGTTTTCAAGGGATCAAAGTTAAATGTTTTAAAGGAAAAATCATCATGAGCATAAGTAAGCCCGGCAAGCAGCTCTTTATTAAAACCAAGAGGAAAGGTTAAGTTTACATCCGCAGCAATATCGAGTCCCAAATTTTGTGTAATACTGTCGAACCCGGCCTGGGTTCCTGCTGTTAATTGCAGATCTGTTTTTCTGCTATTTTCAAGGTCTGCAAGAAGAGCCAGTGCCCTTGGCGTTCCTGATTCCTGAAAAGCTTCAACACCCTTCAGGAAATATTCAGCATAATATGTCTTGTTTAATTCCAGGGTAGCAAGGCGTCTGTAAGACTTACCCAAATTATAGAAGGTATCTGCTCTGTCTGCTTCATCTTCCTGGAATTCCAATAGACTCTCATAGATATCTGCAGCCTTTATAAAATAATCTGCAGCTTCTGAGTCGTTATAATCTGATCTTGCTCCCCTGCCCAGGCGATAAAAGGTATCTCCAAGAATCGACATACTGCGGATTTCATAGCTGTCAGGCTGCTCCAGATCCTGCAATCCAGCTAATAGTGCTATAATCTCAGCAAAACTTTTTTGAGAGTACAGTATCTGGCTTAGATCGTAGGCAGCCTCTGCCAGACGGTTGCTATTCTCAATAATCAATACTTCACGAAATGTATTTTCTGCATCCTCAATTCTATCAAGTCGTTCATAAAGTCTGCCTATGTACCACAATGCATCATCTGCCTTGATACTGTCTAAATTCAAATTTCGAAACTCAATAAATTGTTCCAGAGCTACTTCATTTTGTTTCTGCTTATAATTTTCATGACCTGCATTATAAAGATCCCTACCATCCAGTGAGAATACCGGAATAAGAACAGCTAGAATCAATATAATTATAATCAACATTTGTTTTTTCATCTTATAGTCCTCCATAGACATTACTTGAAAGATAATATATACCTATAAGATAATAAAAACAATTTTTATAAAATTTAAATATTTGTTATCATATCAAAAACATAATGTTACTATTCATTCACTACTGTTTTAACTCCAAGTTCTTCAGATATATCAGAATTTCCACTTTCATTACTATCCAAAGTAAAAACAGAGACCTCTTCCATTAAAGTATTCATATTTTCTGTATTTGTAGAACTAAGTTCAGCAATATCGCTCATAGCTTTATGTATATCCTCTATCTGCTCTCTAGAAGTGGCCATACTGGAAGTATTATTATCAGAAACGTCCTTAATTCGTAGGAGTGCAATATTTATATCGTTTGCACCAAGAGTCATCTCCTTTGCTCCGGTTTTAATGTTAGAAGTAATATCTAAAAGAGAAATTGTAGAATCCTGAATTTCTTTACTTCCCTCTGATAATTCCTTGGTACTGGCAGATATTTCTGCAAAAGCCTGAACGAAATTACGTACTTCAGTTTCTATCTTTCTAAAAGAGGCACCACTTTCTTTAGTAACATCAGCAGTCTGATTTATTCTATTTATAAGTCCTGTAAGGGAATCTGATATTTCGTGTGCATTCTCTGCTGTGGATTCAGCCAGTTTTCTAATTTCATCTGCAACCACGGCAAAACCTTTTCCGGCATCACCAGCATGAGCAGCTTCTATAGCAGCATTCATAGAAAGAAGGTTTGTCTGGGAAGTAATATTATTGATAACTTCCAGCATTTCCTGCATAGCGCCCATATTTTTAACAGCATCCTGCACTATGACATTTGCTTCTTCGATTTTTTCACTACCCTCTTTTGTCATTTTAATTAAATTTTCTGTAACATTCTGTCTGGAATCTGCAACTCTGGCTACATTAAGTATGGAAGCAGCCATCTCTTCTACAGCAGCTGATGTGGTACTCACGCTTTCCGCCTGCATGCTAATCTGTTTTGACAGACTGGAAGTATTTGCCGAAATTTCTTCCAAAGCCGAAGAAGCTTCTATTATCTGATTATTTTCTTCTTTAATCTTTTCATGAATAACATCAAGATTATTGGACATTTCACCAGAGGAAATTTCTATCTGTGTTATTTTACCCGAAAGAGTATCATTAAGATTACGACCCTCATTTGTTGTTGAAACTACTCCTCCAATAATTTTTTTCAGAGAAGCAATGGCAAGATTAAAATTCTCGGCCATATCTCCTATGGCATCATTTGGTATTATTGTAATCTCTTTAGACAAATCACCTTCGGCCATATCTTTAGAAACCCGCCCTATAGCCTTAACCTGAAGTCCCAGTCGATAAAATATGAAAATTAAAAGTATTATAAAAAGGATTATTGAAAATAAAATAATTACGAGAAAGGAGTATAGTGTTGTAGATAGCTTTTTAGCAATTCTTTCCGAACCACTGGATATAATTTCCTTATAGAGTATATCCAGTCTGGCCAGAGCATCCCTTGCCGGACCATCATCGATTTTAACAATACTATCTATAGATTTTGCACTGTCTCCCTTTATTACCATGGGTTTAATCATAAGGCTGATATTCATATAGTCATCTGCGGTTTTCTGAATAACTGCAAGTACATCCAGATCATTTTCCGTTACTACAGAAGAGTCCTTAAGATGATCAAGACTCATAGTTATTTCATCATAATAATATTCGACTAAATCAAGATATTTGGGCGTACCTCTTAATACATAGTTTTTAAAATTATGAATAAAGCCTGTATAACCAAATGCACTCTTTAAATGTAATACTGCTGTGGTAAAATCTGTAGCAATAATATCATTTTCTATAATCATATCACTCATCCCACTTAGATTATAATGGAGTCCGTATCCCATGAAACCAATTACAACAATCAATGCAAAGTATATAATAATCTGTGCCTGCTTTAATCCGGGAACTCTTTTCTTTTTGCCGCTATCCATATTAACTCCATTTATAACAAATTAAGACAGTTTGTGGTTTAAGACAATCTGATTCAAATCTGAATTGCTTGATAACAAAATTTCTTCATTTTCAATTTTATAATCGACACCAGGACCTAAGCTCTTAAATATCTAAACATCGACTATTACTGGCCAGTTTAATATATTTGTCCCTTTTGTTCCATAGATAGCAAATCTACTACTTTTGCAACTGCTTCTCCGACAAAAAGTGTAATTTTATCAAATTTATCTTCTACAGGAAAATTACCGGAATATGTACAAAAAAGGTAATTTGTGTTAGCTTAATTTCATCAAAATATAGAGAGGGATATTATATGCTACATGAGCCTGCCGCCCAGTCAGAAAAAGATTACGCATCTGACTACAAAAGAAAACTTGGAATTAAAATGTTTATTGTTTATGGAATTCTGTACGCAGGATTTGTTGCAATAAATGCTCTTATCCCGGGTAAAATGGAAACAAGAATGTTGTTTGGTTTAAATTTGGCTGTTTTTTATGGATTCAGTCTTATTCTAATTGCAATAATTTCAGGGCTTTTCTACAACCATTTTTGTACTAAAGAAGAAAATAGACAACGACTAATCGAAGAAAGGGAAAACAAATGATATACGAAGCTTCTCTCCTCCCTATATTGCTCTTTTTAATTATTGTACTTTCAGTACTGGCAATCTCGATACTTGCAGCAAGAAAATCATCATCATCTAAAGATTATTTTGCAGCAGGCGGTTCAATCCCATGGACTGTAAATGGTATAGCATTCGCAGGAGATTATTTATCTGCAGCTTCTTTTTTGGGAATTTGTGGAATGATAGCCTTCTCAGGTTATGATGGGTTTCTCTATTCAATAGGCTACCTTGCCGGTTGGATAGTAGCTCTTTTTATTGTTGCAGAACCTATGAAAAAATTAGGGAAGTATACATTTACAGATGCACTTGATTCTAAATTTAATTCCAAGGGTATTCAGTTAATGGCTGGAATTAGTACTCTTATGGTTTCTATTTTTTATCTGATTCCCCAGATGGTAGGCGCAGGTGCTTTGGTAACACCACTGTTAGGACTTCCTCATTATGTGGGAGTAATAATGGTTGGAAGTATTGTAATCTTTATTGTAGCTACAGCAGGAATGAAATCTACCACCTATGTTCAGTTTATTAAAGGTGGACTACTTATAATATTTTCTACAATACTAGTTATCTACGTTTTAAATAATGGTTTAAATCTAAAACCATCAGATTCCTACCATGATTTTAAGGAACTTACAGCAATATCATCAGATGGTAAGATAACAGGAATAAAAGAAGCAGGATATAGCATTACCGGAAATTATGAATCTGATAAAGACCATTTTTTACGTCTAAAAAATCAGAATATTGAAAACTGGTGGAAAGTAGAAAAAGATGGATTAAGGGTTACAGAAGCCCTAAGTATTGTATCAAGTTCAGCAGAAGAAAAACTATATAATGGAGCACCAATAGAAGAAGGGCTATTCTATTCTGTAGGACATATGAGTAAAATTATAGTTGATGGGAAAGAGGTTAAAGAAACAGGGAATCTTGGACCATTCAAATTTATTTCTACTATTCAGGATAGTGAAGTTGTTAGATTCATTTCCAGCAAGTTCAGCTATGAAGATTCCAGAATATCTTTATGGCATCAGGAACCCACTTCCGGGGAAGAAATAATGAGACCTGGTTTAAAATTCAAGGTAGATAAAGGGTCAACTCCTCTTTCTAAACTTAATTTTGTTTCTCTTATGATTGCACTTTTCTTTGGAACATCCGCACTACCCCATGTTTTAATTCGGTATTATACAGTACCAAGTGCAAGAGATGCACGAAAGTCAACAATACTTGCAATTGTAGCAATAGGATTTTTCTACATACTTACCCTTTATATTGGCCTTGGAGCCATGGTTAATGGAGTACTTGATCTGGAAAGCAGTAATATGTCTGCTCCTTTACTCGCCAAGTATTTCGGGACATTCCTGTTTGCTATAATATCTGCTATTGCTTTTGCAACAGTTCTTGGTACAGTAAGTGGTCTAATTGTTGCATCATCAGGTGCTGTAGCTCATGACCTTATAAATAACTACATAGGTATTGATCTTTCAGATAAAAGAAAAGTTGTTATTGGAAAAATTGCAGCTGTTGTAGTAGGTATTTTGGCAATGATTTTAGGAATTCTTTTCAAGGGAATGAATGTATCCTTCCTGGTGGGCTGGGCGTTTGCCATTGCAGCTTCTGCAAATTTCCCTGCAATTATAATGCTTCTATTCTGGAAAAAAACAACTGCTAAAGGTATAACATGGTCTATACTGGTAGGGATGGTATCTGCAATAGGAATAATATTGATGTCTCCAAGTATGTTTGTTAAGTATGGATTCGCTGCATCTTCTGCTCTTATTCCATTGGATAACCCAGGAATAATCTCTATCCCTTTAAGCTTTGCTACATTGATTATTGTCTCACTGGCTACTCAGAAAAATAAAATACCTTAGGAGTTCAATTTTGTAATTTTATCTACAACTTCTTTTACAATAAAATCTATAAGTTGTCTTTCAGTTTTTTCATCTTTTTTAGGAGGAGCTACTAATTCTGTTAATTGAGAATCAGATAGAGCTCGCTTAGGGCCTAACAACTGGGTATAAAGTGTAATTTTTGCAGAGGCTTCTAAAACCTCAATTCTATCAAAGGCTTTTAATAAAGTTTCTCCTACAGTTAATACCCCATGATTGGCCATTATTACTATATTTCCCTGAGCTGTGGCAGCTGATACAATTTTAGCAAGCTCTGTACTGCCCTGTTTTGCATATTGACTAAATACAGGTGTTCCTAGAATTACAGCTGATTCTGCAATAAGAGATGTATTTATTTTTATTTCTGAAGCAGTAAAACTGCTGGCAGTGACAGGATGGGCATGAACAACAGCCTGGATATCAGGACGCGTATTATGCACAGCAATATGCATAGATGTCTCAATGCTGGGTTTTAGTTCCGGTGTAAGGTTTTTCCCTTCCAATGTAATAATACCTATTTGCTCAGGCTGTATTCGACCCTTATCAAGACCCGATGGAGTTATGCATATCTTATCTTTACCAAGCTTAAGGCTAACATTCCCCCCGGAACATGTAGTTAAATTTTTATCATATAATCGACGCATAAAATATGCTACGTCTTCCCTTTCAGCTCTATAATCCATTGTTCGTACTCCTTAGGTGGTTATAGCATATATTAACTTTAAAAATCAAAAGAAATTGAATACATTTCTAAATCCCACCTTAACAGCTTGAAAATCATCGGTACCTAACTCTCCACGTTTTTCCTGAATAAATTCAGCTTCTATAGTAAATATTTTCCAGCGAACTATGGATTCAGCCCTTAAACCAGCAGACTTCCATTCCTTCAGAACTATATCACTTTCCCAGCGACTTCTTTTTGCACTGGTTATCATTGCCAGCACAAGATTATTATTATTTTTACCATCCGGATTATTTGACAATATAAGAGCCGGTCGTATTTTTTGTACGTGTTTATCTATAAAAGGAAAAGGAACTATTACAATTTCACCTGGTCTAAAGTTCATCATCAAGACCATCTGCCCATTCAGTCAAAGTAGACTCTATTGATTTTGCCCACTCAACATCAATCTTTGGAACTTTTCTTATTACTGCATTATTTTCATGAACTTCATATGCGAGAAAATCACCCTCCTTTATTCCCAGCGAATCTCTCACGCTTTTAGGTACAGTAACCTGACCTTTACTCGTTATTTTTGAGGTAATGACTTCCATATTCCTTACTCCTTACTTTCAGAATACTCTTCTATTTAAACAAAAGCAAGGAGACATTAATTTTAAACTCAGATTCCAATTCCATTACTAATAATGGGAATCATTTATTACATTTTTGAAGAAGAGATAATTTTTCAAGCTAAACACGATTTAAATTTTCAGAAATTCTTTCATAAATTATTTTAATCTGCTTATCAGGTACTTTATTCTTTTTTGCAATTTCCCTCCAAAGACCCAAAGCTTCTTTGGTATTGTGTACAATCTTTCGCCAATCACTAATATCAAAATTTTCTGCAATCTTTCCAAAATCGCTGAGTTCAAGATTACGTCTTTTCCCTACTGCAGCCATAGCATGAAGACCATGATCTCCGGCTGAATAGGAGAGATCATAGGCAGGAGAAATATACCAGCGCCCAGTCCTATCCATAAGAAATGAAAAATTCTTTGCATGATCGTCTTTATTACTACCGAGGTAATTGAAAACCATTCGGCGGTACATTTCGATTACTTGTTCCTTATCAAAGCACAGATCAGCAACAGTCCGAAACAGTCTGGTGTAATCAAGAGCAGCTTCACGAAAATTGACACCCAATAATGCCGCAAAGGTCTGAGTATGATAACGCCCTCCATATTCATCAATATCAAACCTTTTTATCGCAAAATGAGCCTCTCCACCTTCTTCCGCAAGCAGCCAGGTAGCCGGTGTTTTGATTCCGGCAATTTCTGCCATCCTGAAATAACAATATTCTATCCGCTGCCAATGATCACCATTCTTCTCTGCAACTTTAAGAATAACTGGAGTCCACCCGTCTTCAAGCTCTCCTGTAGTATAACGAATATGATTTGGTTCATCGTTCCTCATATCAACAAGATACTTTGGTCTGGCTCCGCCCGCAGAACCACCAGCCCGAAATAGCTGCTCCACAATCTCGTTTATATCACCAGATATAATACTCTGAGAAGCCTTTCTGAGCTGTGATAATTCTACAGCCTGTTCCCCGGATAGAAATGATTGCTTCGGTTTAAACCGAAGGGCTCCCATACCATAGTCACCGATAAAACTGAGTCGTTCCAGTGCAGTAACATCGTACATGCCAATTTTTTGAAACTCAGCATCCTGAACCTTCCTGCCCCAACTATCAGGTAACGCATCGGCAAACAGACTATGAAGATTGTACATATCATTATTTCTCTCGGCAATAAAAGTCTCACCGCCGAGAGGCAAAATATAGGGAGAAGGTTCCATCCTAGATGAAAGTACCTGAGGATCATAATTAAAAACATACCTGCCAAGCTTTGCAGAAAGAAACAGCTCCCCCATTTTGTATGAGATATGACGAAAATCAAGAAATACCTGAAGTTTATTCATCGTACAGTTTTAAACCTCTCTGCCCGTTCAAGTTCCACAATAGACCACCAGCTCCTGTCTGTAATTGACGCCATAAGACGCTGGTCAATTTTATATAGAACTGAAATTTTAAGCAGATTTACTAAACTAATCTGTCCACTTTTTTCAAACAATCTGAAAGTAGCAATGTTTACACCGGAACGACTCGCTACCTCCATCTGTTTTAAGCCAAGGGCGATACGCCGATCTTTAAACAGATCTCTAATCTGCAGTAAATATTCGTTTTCCCGAGATATCATATAACCAATATATTACGAATACAGGCTTTTATCAAGCTAAATTAATAATATATTAGTTATTTATGGAATAACCCGCCGCAAGGATGGATCTGCAGAGAGCTTACGCATCTCATTTATCCAGTATTTCACATTTTCATAGGGTACATCTGGTGGAATATGATGATCACAGTTAGGGAAATATCCGGAATGGGATCATTGTTGGCAGCAATCTCCATAGGATAAGTTGCATTTATTCCTACATCAACCCAGCCTGCATTATGATCGACCTGTCCAGCAGCAACAGAAATCCCACTGACAGGACAGCATCCTTTGCAGCAGATGTGGTAACAGTACCAATTTTTTCTTCACTGACAAAAAGCTTTGGAAATATATCTCCAGGTACACCAAGTTCATCTAAAACTTCCTTATCAAAAGACTCCTTTATAGCCTCATATTTTTGCAGCCCACCAGCAATAGCTATAACCCGGGGAATTTTCCTGATTTCTGAAGCACTGATACCAATAATCCTGTCATTTATATAATGATTTATTATTTCTCCGCTACTGTTAAAAAACGAAGAGCTATGTGCCCTACAGCTCCTAAGTTTTTGATCTCATCAAGGTGTTTTTTGCAAGTAGGAATTCCCCATTATTGCAATTATTTTTCCCCACTACCAGGTGGGGAATTTTAAGTATAATTTTATCAGGTTTTTACCTCCTTAAAATGTCTCTGAAACGCCTTCCTTACCTGCTCAAATATGTCTTGTTCAGAGTACTCATTCACATGTCCTTCATTATCAATAAATGGCTGCCCCAATTCCAAAAGTAGTTCTTCAGCAAAGGTGTCCGGTATCGTTTTTCGAACATTATTTTGATATTTTTCAAGGTATTTTTTGGTAAGTACCATATCTTCCTCCTATTTTCCCAGCCCTGATTCTTTTATTCGATTACTTTATATTTATACCCAGTTGCTGACATGAGGAAAAAAATGGATACAGATATTAGATGGATACAGCGATTTGATAAATATAAAAAAGCATTCAGCAGTTTAACATCCGATGTTGAACTTGCAAAAAAGAGAAAATTATCTGATATTGAACAGAGGGGATTAATTCAGGCCTTTGAATATACTTATGAACTGGCATGGAACACTATAAAAGATTTTTACGGGTCTATAGGCGAAACAGAAATTCAGGGAAGCAAGGATGCTTATAGAATGGCATTTAATCGTGAATTGGTATCTAATAAAACCCTTATAGAAACTGTCAGAAGCCGACAGTTGACAAGCCACACATACAATGAAGAAACAGCTGATGAAATTTTTAATGATATTATAAATAAATATTTTGATGCATTTAAAGAATTATTAAATAACCTGGAAAAACAGAAAAAACAGAGAGATTTATAGATATGTACGGTCTGGAAGAAAATACAATATCTAAAATTAAAAATATTTTTTCTAAATATCCTCAAATAGAAAAAGTTATTTTATATGGGTCAAGGGCAAAAGGTAATTTCCATAATGGGTCAGATATAGATATTACTTTACAGGGAAAAAATCTAACACTCAGTAACAGTGTTTACCCTGTTTCAGATGAACTGGATGAATTATACCTGCCATACATGTTTGATATATCTATTTTAAAACATATAAAAGATACAAACCTGATTGAACATATCGATAGAGTTGGAAAAGTGTTTTATGCTTCTACAAACTTACAATAGTTTGTTATAATCCATAAAATGAATAGTAGCTGTATACCCAAACCATTCACAGAAAAAGTAAAACTAATACTTAAAAATATTCCAAAAGGTAAAGTAACCAGCTACGGTACTATTGCAGCCATGGCAGGAAGCCCCAGGGCTGCCCGCCAGGTGGTACAGATAATCCACAGAACTGATAACATCCCCTGGCACAGGGTTATAAACAGTCAGGGGAAAATTGCTATAAAGGAATATGAGGGTTTTCAGGAACAGAAGATGCTGCTTAGTATGGAAGGGGTGGAATCTGATTCAAATGGGAAAATTGATCTGGATAAATTCAAGTGGAAATGTTATTCCCTTGATGACCTAATATAAATCTACAGGAACCCTATATGCCCCTTTGGTTCACATACAGTTTACTTGCAACATTATTTTATGGAATGCTGAACTTTCTATATAAAGTTGCTGCAGAAAAAAAATATCTTAATCAGGCTGTCATTCTTATATCTGCCATTACTGTTGTAATCTCAGCTGCTTTTACAATTATTATTTCACCTAAGTTATCCGGACAGAAAATACCAAATATTCTCCCGGCGTTACCTTATGCTATTGCAAATGGAACACTTTTTGCAATTGGGGCTCTTTCAAAATTCAAGGCATTAACCCTTGCACCTGCATCTGTTGTATTTCCTGTTAATAAATCAAATGTTCTGTTTGTAATTATTATAGGTATACTTTTTTTTAAGGAATCACCAGAGTTAAATCAATGGGCAGGTATAGGAACTTCCATACTTGTACTTATTCTTATCTCATCTGAACAGTTTAAAATTTCAGGCTCCAATACATTAAAAGGTATCTTTTTTGCAGTGTTTGCAGCCCTTTGTACCTCATTTTCCATGACAGCAGGAAAACTTGCATCAGTAAGTGTAGATAGAACTTCTTACATTTTACTTTCCTATACAATTGTTGCCTTTATATCTCTATTTGGATATTTACGATTACCTAATAAAGAAGAAAAAACAAATACATTTAATAGACCTGGAATATTTTTAATAGGTAGTATTATTGGGGTTCTTAATTTTGCCGGGTACGGATTGGTTCTTAAAGCATTCGCAGCAGGTAGCATGTCTCTGATCCAGCCCATTTTTACGCTGTCCATATTAATACCAATATTTTTATCTGCTGCAATTTATAAAGAAAAACTAACTCTTATTAGGATTTTAAGTATAGGTCTGTCACTTGCTTCAGTTCTACTTATTAAGAATGGATAAACTCTGTATTAACTTTAGTAAAAACTTTCTTCCCGGAGACGGAAGTAATCTCAATACCATCATCCTTTTTCAAAATAGTCTTTACCTTGTCAAACCCTTCCGGTATACGGACTACTCCCTGGATATACTTTACAGACAGCCCACTATCTTCTTTTATCTGATGACAAGTTTTTATTCCCTTTTCATTGAGAAAGTTATTTTTTGCAGAAACAGCAAGGCCATCTGCAAAGGAACTGCATACATCCTCAACCCCTATACAGACATTTCTGCCATTCCATGGCGCCTGATGCCTGCCCATGTTCTCCATCCATAAAACAGTAGATGGAAGAATCTCAGAATCCTTTAGAGAGAACCATAAATATCCTTCTTCCGGCACAGTTACTGCAGACCATGCAAAATTCTCCTCAGATTTATTATAAACCTGGAGAATATCAACAAACCCCTTACGGGCAGGGAAAACCGAACAGTCGGTATTATCATTGTCCTTCCATACAGTAGGAACCTTTTCCAGAGATTTAAATTTTTCCAGAGAGGCCAGACTGTAGTATTCACCCTGGTTATAACTGGCACCCTCATATTTATTGGTATAACCAAATTTTATCGGACTGGTGCTTATATATTTTTTTGTTCCACCTGGAAAAATTGCATGATGCCCTAAAGAGGTAGATCCGGTAAATCCTTCAACTAAATGATTGATATACAGGTTATTTTCTCCCTCTTTCAAGCCTATGCTTTTAGTAATGCTTCCCCTTCTGGCTGTTGTATCCATTTTAAGCACTATTGAATTTTCTGACTGCTCCGAAGCAAGAGCCCATTTGTTCCCTGACACTTCACCATGAGGTGGATGGGACTCATTATTCCAGGAGTTGTCCCCACCAAAGGGAAGACAGAAAAAATCACCCCTTAAAGGAACAAGAACTTCCGGTTCATTCTCCAGATTCAAACCTTCTTCTGCCCAGGGGCTAATATAGAAGGGTTCTATGGGCTGAACACTGTCCTTCATAAAAACAACAGGAGCCATGTGACCACCCAGCTCAGTCAGACAAAGTCTTATGCTTTTGTTTTCCAGTACCCAGCTTCTCTGACCCTTGATAATTTCCGATCTAATCATTATTGACCTCCAATATAGCCCTAATCAATTCCTTATCTTCAACTGGATCCAGTCCACAAATATTAATAACAACTTGATCTATTCCCATGTCTGAGGCATCATGTAAAAAATCTACATCCTTTTTAAATGCCAATCCATTTTGATCTGTTGCATAGAAATTAAGAGCAGAATAAAAAACTTTAATAATCTCGCCTTTGGGAAGATCATGTTTCATACACAATCTTATAGCTCCTAGAATTCTATCATCCCTGCCAAGCTTTCTTGTCAAATCCTTCCCTACCCTGAACACTGTATCTCCCAGAGCCCTATTCTGAAACCTGAAAAGAAGGTCCTCAATATGATCCGCCAGATCCTCCCTTGTAAAATCATCCGGATACTCTTTTAGAAGTGCTGCTGCCGCTTCATTCATGACATTTCGAACCTGAAGTTCTATCTGCTCATCTTCCAGAACTTCTGCAATCAAATTTCTCCCGGGATACTTATCAAATCCAAGATATGCACAAGTTGCATGGCCGAGGTTGTGGATAAACAGCTTCCTGTCAACCCAGGCAGCAATGTTGCTTACTGCCTTTATTTCGGGAAAGTCCGGTATCTTGTTTTTAAATCCCTTCCTGTCCAGAATGAGTGTATTGTACTCCTCAGCATTCAGAACCAGAGGATCTTCTGAAAGATCCTCCTCTGTCATTATTGGGACCATTTTACCTATACTTGTTTCGATAAGCCCAACCTCATCTCCTGTCAAACCATTTTTTTGAAGCAGTTTTCTAAAGTAATCCGCACCATTTCGTATATTCTCTGCAATAATAATATCAAGAGGGTCCAAATGAGATTTCAACCTGTTCTTTATCCCTTCAGCGATAAGAGGAATAACTTTTGGTAAGGCTCCCTGGCCGACCGAAGTCGCACAGAGATTGCTTTCATTAAGACATTCGACAATTTTATCAGTTTCAGAACTATGTATAGCACTAATATTTTTTACCAGAATTTCTTCATTAGCCTTGCTGTTTCTTTTAATTAATATTCGATACTCTTTTTTTAGGTTAAGTTCTTTAACCAAAGCACAGTTGGCGTCGATAAATGTAAGCCCTAAACCATTGGACGAAAAAATGTTTCCAATGAATGAGCGTCCAATATTGCCCGCACCAAATATTACTGCTTTATTCAAAATTCTACTCCTTTGGTTGCATCGGCGAGCAGGAAGCTTGCTTCCGACCAGCCAGTCTGTTGCTTATACTCACCAAATAGAACTTCAAGTTTCTCCAGTTTCTCACCTTTTTTTTCTTCATAATAAACTCCCCCCTGATACAGTCCAGCAAGTCCGCCCGAGACAACTCCCCATGCAGCAGCTTCTTTGAGTGATAGTTTACCATCATTATGGTCCTTAAGCTGAATAGCAATCGAAGCATATACCCCGCCGGCAAAATTGTCACCGCAGCCTGTGGTATCTGCAAGGGAATCAGCTGGTAGGTTTCTAATTCTATTTCCAGCACTGCCGGAAACAGGCATAGTAAAGGTTCCTTCTTCTTTGAAAAGACTCCCATCAGAATAACATAAAACATCTGCAGAACCATGTGTAATAATTACCGAACGAACTCCTTTCTCTGCAAAAAACCGTAAAGTATCTTCTTTGGTAAGTTGCCCGGAAATTCTCATGGCTTCTTCATTATCAGCAATCAATAGGTCTATAAGCTTATAATCATTTTTTGTGCTGACAAGGGGCCATGGTTTATGGGGGTTCAAATTCTGATTCCTAAAATCATAGACTGTGTTAATAAAATTAAAACAAGATTCTCTTTTTCCCTTTCTTAACAGGAAACTCAAATCATCGTGAAGACCAGGGGTAAGAGCTGTACCGCCATAAATTAGAATATCTGCATCAAAGAAAGAGTCCGGAATATCCCTTCCTGATATTTTCCCTGCAGCTCCAATATAATTAATAAAACTACGCTCTCCATTGTTATCATTAAAGGCAGGGTCAGATAAGACATCGGTAAATGGAGTTTGCCCATCAAGGACAAGGTAACCATCCAAATTAATATTAAAGGGAGCTAATTTCTCTGCAATAAACTGCCCATTTTCATCTTCAGCTCTGGCGCCATAAAAACCAATATCAATACCCTTATCTCCCAGCATCTGGGCGATATTTATTAGGGCGACGATGGAAGGACCGCCTATATTTTTTTCAGGAGATATCCTTCCACCTGTTATTTCAGTAAGGAGATCCTGGTATTTAACACCGAACGATATTTCAAGACTTTCCCCAAATACAAGACCTCCGGTAATGATTCCACCAGAAGGATTATTGTCTGAGGTCCATTTTTTATATGCTTTTGAGCTAAAATCAATTGGTGAGTATAGATTATCTACCAGAGAACAACCGAGTCCATTTATACGCATCTACTTATCTCCTCTAGCTAATATAATCTCATAAATTAAGTATATCCAAAACCCACAACAAAATCTCTACCTTTACTGGCAAAGCGTCAGGGAGTTACTACACAAATCAGAACGACCAACCATATATAGTGGTAAAGAATAAAGATCAAATCTGATATTGTGAGTATTGGAATTATTATTTGGCAGAGCATATCCAAATTCCTGCCTGCTGGGCATATTCAGGTCAAAGCGAAGAGCAGTATGGAAATTTTTCTGGTGGGCAAACTGGTGTAATGACTTTAAGGTTCCACTCTTTCCTGCTTTTACTTCAACTGGAATAATTTCTCCATCCACAATAGTTAGAAAATCAACTTCTGCATTTCTGGATTTCTCCTCACGTAGCCAATAAAATAGTTCAGGAGTACTATTTAACCGTCCTGTATACAGCAGGTGCTGAGCAATAAACTGTTCGGCAATATTCCCTTCATTTACAAAACGTAGGTCCTTCAACATCTCCAGATTTATATGTTTAATTCCACACATAGTATTAGCCAGACCTACATCAAGGAAATATAGTTTATAAATTTTCGAGTTGATACCAGCACCAATAGGCAATCCCGATGCATTGGAATGATTCACTTTTGTTATAACACCTGCTTTTGCCAGAAGATCAATTGAAGCTTTAACTTCCCGTGCCTGACTATGGGGATCAATATTTGAATATTTTACCTTATTACCGATCGCCTGGGGAACATATTGAAACACATTCTGAATTTTTGACAATTGTGAATATCTGGCATATTTAGCAAAATCATCCTGATATGTTTCAATAATCGATAAATGGATATCGATAACATCGTCAAGATTTTTTCTATTCTCAAAGACCGAAACTGCCTCAGGCATTCCTCCAACGATCAAAAAATCACGTAATAGCATAAGAAGTCGTTCATGAGCACTAAGTGGAAAAGTTTCGTCCCAGGAATAATTAGAAATCAAATCAATTAATTTTTGTTGTTTTTGTGCTTCCAGAAATTCGATAAAGTTCATTGGTCCAAGAAAAAGGTATTCAATACGGCCAACGGGCATAGAAAAATTATGTTTTGAAAGGACAAATTCCAATAATGAACCTGCGCTTATCACCGCAAGGCCGGGTAAATCCTCATAGAAATAACGCAGGCATGGTATCGCTTCAGGAACCGCTTGAATTTCATCCAAAAATAACAATTTTCCATGAAAATCAGTAAGATTCTTATCGCTTATATACTCGAGTTCACGGCAAATCTCATGGACATTATTTGTTTCAAACAGCTTATTCAGGTTTTTATGTCGCTCAAGATTAATTTCTACAAGATCAAGATCATGGTTTTTGGCAAAATTTCGAACGAGAGTAGATTTCCCAACCTGCCGGGCTCCACGAATTACAAGGGGTTTCCTCCCGGATTTAGAAAGCCAATGCTTAAGATAGTGTTCAGCGTTTCTTTTCACTTTAGAATTCCTTTTTTCAACAATCTATCTATAACATAATATAACAACCAGCATATTTATGCAATATCATACTATAATAACCGGTTAATTACTGCAGATAATGAATAAATAAGAAATTTATTTACTTTTAGCTATATCTGACAATCACTCTGTGGATTTTTAAGTAAAATCCACAGAACAGCTGTTAAATTTTCAGCAAATATATAATAGAAATATGTATCAAAGAACTCTAAAACTATAGCATCTGGTATCACTATACCATTAATAATCTATTTGACTCTCAGGACAGACCCATAATCACCAACAAGAAGCCTATACGGCTCTTCATCTTCAATTATCTTTGGAAATCTTCCCAGATCGTCATGAAACCTGTTATCACTTGCATCATCGTTAGTCATGCTCACTTCCCCGGCCATGACTGTTCCACTTCCAGCCTCAGCATAGAAACAGTGATACACTCCTGTCTGCAAAGTAATGCTCTCCCCGGGTGACAGAATAACTTTTCCACCTGCTTCAACCTCTCTCCTCATCCCATCAGTAAGAAAAACAACTGG
This sequence comes from Spirochaetia bacterium, assembly GCA_027859095.1. Lineage (GTDB taxonomy): Bacteria > Spirochaetota > Spirochaetia > B11-G9 > B11-G9 > JAJRQE01. The sequence goes on from JAQIBN010000208.1 coordinate 31,818, forward strand.
AGTATTGGTAAATTCTTCATTTTTATCAGAATTATACAGTTCAACAACAAGCCTGCCGCCTCCCCTGTTAATAATATCCTCTGTTTTACTCCAGTGAAAATGAAAAGGAGTTATCTGATTCTCTTTAACTATCATTATTTTTTCTGCATAGGGTTTTTTATCGAAGCTGTTGTTTCCGTTTCTAATAGTAAACAGAAGAAGGCCGGTAGTCAGGAAAGTACCAATTCCGAAATCAGTTAGATCCCATCCAAGAGAGCTTTCGAAGATGTTTTCACAAGCCTGTTTATTATGCTTCCAGTCTTCAATAGACCATGCAGCCCATGGGGGTAGAAAAAAATTATTATTCTTAAAAATTCCTTCAGCTTCCTTAATATAATTGTTTATTTCGCTTCTTTTCATTTTTTTCTCCAATTCTTACTTGCTTCTTAACTGTATCGATATTATCTCGAATTGACTAATATTCGGCAATGGCTAAGCTCATTTACAAAAGACCTTGCCTCTTCTCCAAAGCGTTAATAGCAACACCAAGGCTGCCATAATCACCGATAGATTTCCCCAGGGCTGCAGGAACAACAGAACAAACCATGCGGGAAGCTTCAAGTGCTTCATTCTGAATAACGGCTACTGTAAAAGGTTCCAAAAAATCCCGACAATGGGTGTAAATGCTGCCAATAACAATGCGCTCAGGATTGAGTAAATCTATAAGAACAGACAGACCCATTCCTAAGTAACGACCACTATTTTCAAGAATTCCCAAAGCAATGGAATCACCATTTGCTGCAGCTAAACAAACATCCCTTGCAGTAACTTTTTTTCCACAAGAAAACTCCCGGCAAAAAGCTGAGCCATCTGCCCGGCAATTTGCCA
>JAQIBN010000067.1 GCA_027859095.1 Spirochaetia bacterium
GTCTTCTTTTTTCATAGTCTTTTTTAATTTTTTCTTTATGTTCACTTAGTTCATTTGGTTTCATAATTTCACATTCAATACTGAATGTAACTTCTTCACCAGCCTCCGGAACTTTTCCCTCAATTAAAACATAATCAATCATTTCCAGACTGGAACTTTTGTAGAAAGCAAGAATATCTTCTTTTATTTTATTAAAATTAAGTCCTGCAAAGCCGCTTTTTTTTATTGCTTCTCCAATATCATTTAACTTTAATGCTTTCCCGCTGCCACTGCCTTTTATAATATTCAGAAGCCCCTTTGCTCCATCTTTTGATGTACTAACAGAATACGAAGAATCTGTATCCTTAGTTAATGGGAAATTATCCAGAAATGCTCCGGAACTAACAGTTTCTTTAATAATTCTTGAAATTACTGCTTTATCTATTAGTTTTTCAGGATCAATACCCAGAGAAATTGTACTATTGATAACACTGCCAGAGGTGGGTGCCATCTCCTGCTTTGCTCCTGCAAATATTTTCAAGAATGCACTTGATCTGCTTTTCGATAGTGAAACTACCCATGATTTACCTTTAAATGGTATTATTTCAGCCCAGTTTTCACCACGTCTGAAAAATCCATAATAATCAGCAATTAATTCATTATTTTTTTCTAATATGCCTTTACCTGCATAAAATTCATTTACTTCAGGTTGTATGCCTTCTCCAAGAACATTTTGACCTGGTTTTCCCTCTTCAGCCTTTCCCTGAATAGCAAGAATAGAACCAGTATCTGCCCAACCTGTCATTACTACTTCCGGATTAATTTTTACTGGTTCTTTAATTATTCTTTTTTCAGTTACAGTTATAAATTCTTCTTTATTTTTACCAAAAGGAAGTTTTGATTTTTTTTCTACTTTTTTCTTTACTTTAACATTTTTTGTAACGTTTTTTGTAATTTCCGGCTCAAAAGCAACTTTAAATATTCTTTCTCCATCAGCTTGCAATTCTTTTGGAATTTCAAGTTTTTCCCATTGGAAAATACTATCTGACTTAGGAACCGGTCCTTCTGATTCTGCAATAAGGATTTTGAACTCAGTTTCTGCTTTAGCTATAGCTTCTTCAGCTTTTTTTATAGAATCAGTAACAATTCCAACTTTAACACCTTCTGATTCAAGTAGAACCTTTATCCTATTCCCCTGCCAGTCTTCACCATTTTTATCGGGCGAAAATACAAGGTGGGCAGTTGTTTTGTTGTTATTATATTCCAGTTCTAAATTGCCTTTCAAATTAAAAAACCTTCCCCTCTTGTTTCCCCTGGGAGAATTGAACTATTTGTGCTTTTAAAAAGTAATTTTCTTTTTTTAGAGAATTAATTTCATATTGCTGTGATCTTATTGTTTCTACAAGATCCCCTTCTGTCAGGGTTCCACTATGAAGCAAATTTTCCATAGCTTCAACCTTGCTGTCATAATCAATTTCTGCTTCCATAGAAGCAGTACTATAACTATCATTTAAAGCTGAAATATCCAGAGGAGTACTTATCTCTTCACCTTTTTCCAAAATTTTATCAGCAATTCTGTAGATTGCCTGGCTTAGAACTGAATTAGGCTTATAAGCAATAATTGGTAAGCGGGAGTTAAGGGCAATTTCCTGTTGATGATCAAAATAGATTATTCCCAGATGTTCCAGATTTACTCCAAGATATTCCTTACAGGATCTTCGTATCTTAACAGCTTTCTGGCTGTCTTTTGGATCTTCAAGCATATTCATTACAAGCATGGGTTTGAAAACAGACATACTTTTCATAAAAATTTCATAGCTTTCGGGGTCTTCTATTCGAATTTTTTCTATAACTTTTGGAATATAAATTTTTTGGAAATTTTTCCCTTCCTGTTTTAAGCTTTCAAAGTATTTACCAGCCCAGGAATCTTTTTTAAATGAAGTAGACATAAGTCTAAAAACAACATTTTTGAGAAATAGATAAGCGTTTAGAGTTGCTGTCAACGCAGGGGCAGTTACAATTACTCCTATTGAGGAACTTAAAAAAAAATCTACAGTGTTAAAGCTTGTTCCTGCGCCCAGGTCAAGAATTAGATAATCAGCTTCCTGCATATACAATTCACGAACAAGTTTTGTTTTTTGAGAATTATCCAGGTTTGCCATTCCTGGTATTTCTCCATCCCCTGGAATAAATTTCAGGTTTTTGTACTCTGTATCAAAGATAATATCATTAAAATCAGTATCAGGATTACTAAGAAAAGACCCTATGCCGGCCTTTATTGATCCCATACCTAGTATAAGATGAAGATTAGAGGCTCCCAGATCAAGGTCAGCAAGGATTACTTTTTTTCCAGTCTGTGCAAGAGCAATTGCAACATTGGTCGCGAATAGAGATTTCCCTACCCCTCCTTTTCCACTTGCAATAGGCAGAACCTGCATTAAACACTCCTAAGGTTGCATTGGCGAGCAGCAAACTTGTTTGCGACCAGCCTTTGTATGAAACTTATTGTAAGGGTAAGCTTGTGGAGTGGTCAAGACTTTGCCTTTACTTTAACTTTACTAATTTATATACTTCATTACTCAGGGGAAAAATAAAAAATACGATATACTTTAATTATTATCTTACTGGATAAGCAAAAGACAGTGTCTCTTGGCAAATGCGGTAAAAACGAGATGATAACAATAAATGGAGACAATAATGAAAAATAAAGAAAGATTTTTCTGGATAATATTAAGTGCTTTTCTCATAGTTTTTTCGGGGGTTTCTTTTTTTGGACCTAATTTGTTGGCATACCAGTCAAATTCAGAAACTCGTGAATATTTAGATAAATTTGAATATTTATTTCAGTTTCTTGTAGAAAATTATGTAGATGAAGTTCCTTTGGAAGATCTTTACGAAGGAGCTTTGAAAGGATTGTTTGAGAGTCTCGATGATCCTTATTCCTATTATTTGACTGCAGATGATATGGACGATATGAATGATACGACAACAGGAAAATTTGGAGGAGTTGGGCTTTATATCTCTAAACCGGCACCTGGGAATACTTTGGAAAATCCTCTTGATCGTTTTGTACAGGTTGTTTCTCCCATTGAAGATACCCCGGCATATAGAGCTGGAGTTCACGCTGGAGATTATATAACCAAAATAGAAGATGAATCTGTAGTTGAGCTGAGTATTGATGAGGTTGTGGATAGATTACGTGGCCATCCTGGTACAGATGTTCTTGTTTCTATTCTAAGAGGAAATGATATTGAGTTTGAAATTACGCTTACAAGGGCCATAATTGAAATACCTACTGTTAAAGAGGCCATGCTTCCTGGAAATATTGGATATTTGCGAATTATTCAATTTACTCCTTTTACAGCAGAAAGGGTAAAAGAAGCAATTAGGTATTTTGATAGCAATTCATATACATCACTCATCATAGATGTTAGAGGGAATCCGGGAGGACTTCTTGGTTCTGTTGCAGATATTGGTGATTTCTTTTTGTCCAGTGGACCTATTGTTTCTACAAAATCAAGAATACGTAATGAAAATGAAGTATTTCGGGCTACAAGAAAAATTCTAGTTCCTGAAAACCTTCCTATTGCAGTTCTTATTGATAAGGGGTCTGCATCAGCTGCAGAGATTTTAGCTGGAGCTCTAAAAGATACCGGAAGAGGTACCCTTATTGGAGAAACTAGCTTTGGTAAAGGTTCAGTTCAGAAGGTTATGGGCTTTCATGATGGTGGTCTGAAATTGACTATCGCCAGATATTATACTCCTGGAGATATAAATATAGATAAAATAGGAATAGATCCGGATAGGGAAGTTAAAGAGAAGGAGCTAAGTGATGAAGAAACAGAATCTCTTGGCAGAATATTGAAGGAGAATCTTGTTGCCGAATTTATTGAAAATTTTCCTGATGTTAATCAAAATGCACAAAAGAATTTTATCAGGGGATTACAAAAGGATGGTATAATCCTTGAAGACAGGATAATTGAAAAGCTAATTAGAAATGAATATAACAGAAATTTGGATATACCTCCTGTATATGATCTTGATTTTGATATAATTCTTCAGGAGGCAGTCAGGATGATAAATACCGGGGAGGTTAAAGGATAATGTTAACAGAATTGATTGGGGTTCAAACAGGAAGTCATTCTGAGTTTACTGATATAACACAAAAAATTGAATCTTTTATCAATAGACATAATATTAAGGAAGGTTTTTGTCATGTATATATCCCGCATACTACCTGTGGGGTGACAATTAATGAAAATGCTGATCCTGATGTAAAAAAGGATATGTTAATGGAACTTGGAAAGATTGTTCCTTTGAGTGATGGATATAGTCATATGGAAGGGAACTCTGCTGCTCATATTAAGTCCAGCTTAATGGGGTTCAGTCTTTCTATTCCTGTTTTTGAAGGGCGTCTTTTATTGGGAACCTGGCAGGGAGTTTATCTTTGTGAATTTGATGGCCCCAGAAATAGAAAAGTAAGGGTTTCCGTTTAGGTATGCGACTTTTCCTTATACCGGATACATATAGGGGAGATACTTCCCTTATTCTGGTAGAAAATGATTATCACTATTTAATTAGGGTGTTAAGATATAAAATAGGGCATAAATTTTTAGGACGGGATTCAAAAGGGAATGTTTTTGATTTAAAGATTACTGAAATTACAGAAAATAGTTGTATTCTTCAAGTGAAAGAGTCTTTAGGAGAGCATTTAAAACTGCCTGAGATTGTTTTATATCAATGTGTATGTAAGGGTAAAAAGATGGATCAGGTTATCCGTCAGGCAACTGAATCCGGGGTTTCAAAAATAATTCCTGTTGTAAGCGATTTTTCAGTATCCAGAATTGATACTGATAAGAAAGGGAAATTAGACAGATGGAATAAAATAGTCAGAGAGGCTATTCAGCAAAGTGGTTCTCTTATAGATACTGTTATAGGAAATCCAGTAAGTATTGATAAGCTTTTAGAAATTGGTGATTCTAAAGGTATTGAAGGGGAGCTTGGGTTATTTTTCCACCAGGAAGTACTTGATTCTGGTACTCTTCATGGATATCTTAGTGCAGGTCCTATGAAGGTTTTTTTGGTTATTGGTCCTGAAGGAGGACTATCAACTAGAGAAACTGAAGTTCTCTTTAATAAAAAGTTTAAGTCAATTTATTTGAAAACAAATATTTTGCGTGCAGAAACTGCAGCATTGTACGGGATAGGTGCAGTTCAAACTATTCTTCTGGAGAGTGAAAATTGGGTATTAAGATAATCGGAGGAAGAAAAAGAATATTCCTCTTAAATGTTCCTGTTGATATTGTTTCCGAGGATCATCTGGAAGATGTAATAAGTGATTTACTTCTTGATAAGGGTAAGCATCAGATAGTTTTTCTAACTCTAAGAGGACTTTTAAAAGCAAGAGGCAATAGTGAATATGCGGATACTGTTCGTAAAGCCGGTCTTGTAATACCAATTTCCAAAAGAATACTTAAGGGTGCAAAATTTTTAGGGAGAACTGAGCCTGTGAGGTATATGCCATTTGATTTTGTTATAAAGTTGTTAGGAATACTCGAAAAACATCATCACAGTTTGTATCTTGCCGGATCAAAACCTTCTGAATTACAGGTTACTACTAATAATTTAAGGGATTCATTTCCGGGTCTGGGTATTGTGGGACGATATGCGGGTTATTTTGAAAAAAAAGTAGAAGAGAATATGATCCTTGCAATTAAAAAAGCTTCCCCCTCATTAATTCTTGTGGGAAATGGTATTCCCGGTAGAAGTAACTGGTTTTTAAAAAATATGAATAATCTTAATCCCGGTCTTTTTTTGTGGTGTGGGAATTGTTTTGATATATTTTCAGGGAAGAAAAAAAAGATCTCTAAAAAGAGCTGGGAAAGTGGAAGTTTTGCATTTTGGGAGGGAATAAGGAACCCCTGGAAGGTGTTTATGGTTTTTCCGTATATATACTATCTGTTACTGCTTCTTATTTATAAAATAAGGAAAATCTAACTTAACTCGTACAGTTTCATGTACTCGTATAACTCTTTTACTTTATCTTCCATTGGTCTTGTCATTATGAATCCTATTTTTCTACTGATACCGGGAATAAAGATAATTATTCCTATAAGATCACCAATAAATCCAGGGGTAATTAATAAAATACTAGCCAGGAATATTCCTGTAAGAAGATAGAAATCTTTTTCCGGGTATTTCCCTTCATTAATTAATAATTTAATAATTTTTAATCGGGATTTAATTAATCCATAGCTAAGAATCAGCCCTAACAG
>JAQIBN010000075.1 GCA_027859095.1 Spirochaetia bacterium
TAGGGAATCATAATGTATGCGTTGGTAGAGACGTAGCATGCTACGTCTGCACTTACGGTGTTTATCAGCATAACAGGGAGAAAATAATTGAGTACAGTAAAAGTGAGCAATGGTGCCAATATATCTTCCATAGAAGTCGAAGATGGTGTTTCTCTTCTTGAAGCAATAAGTAAAATAAAAGATATGCATGTAGATGCTTCATGTGGTGGTAAAGGAACCTGTGGGAAGTGTAAAGTAAAAATTTTGAAGGGTAGCTTAGCAAATCCGGGTATAAGTGAAAAAAAATATTTAAGTGCTAAAGAACTCGAAAATGGATACAGGCTTTCATGTATGGTTCCTGTAACTGGAAATATAGATGTTCTTGTTAATGGAATCAATGAAAAATCCCAGATACTTACAGCTCATAATGGTTTTACGGGAAAACTTAATCCCCTTGTGAAGAAAAAATATTTGACTCTTGTTAAACCCTCTCTGGAGGATCAGAGATCTGATTTGTCCAGGGTTTTAAATGCTATTCAGTTGGTTAATCCTGAGGTATCTTTATCCCAAAGGCAAAACATTCCAGCTATTCTCAGAAAAGCTGATTATTCTGTTACTGCAGTATTTTCATCAGATTCTCTTCTCGGAATTGAGGAGGGAAATACTGAGAATTTGAACTATGGTATAGCTATTGATATTGGAACAACAACTATCGCAGCATATCTTCTTAATTTTAATTCCGGCGAAACGATAGATACTATATCTGGTTTAAACAGTCAGAAAATTTTTGGAGCAGATGTAATTTCCAGAATAGAATACAGCATGCAGGGAGTAGGGAATCTTAAATTGCTGCAAGAGAAAATATTGACTCAGGTAAGTGATCTTTGTATATTCCTTGCAGAAAGAAACAATATTTCCAGAAAAAACATCTACTCTATTATCCTTGCCGGTAATACGACGATGCTTCACCTTTTTTATGGCATTGATCCAGCTGGTATAGCTGTAGCGCCGTTTATTCCAGGTTTTCTTGGTGTAATGAGTCTCCCTTCATCAGTTTTTAAAGATTTTCCTCTTAGTTGTATTATCTTTTCTTTACCTTCTATATCAGGATATGTGGGTGCTGATATAGTTGCAGGCATTCTTGCGACCAAAATGCATGAAAGGGATGAACTATCACTTCTTATCGATATCGGGACAAACGGTGAGATTGTTTTTGGTAATAAAGAGAAACTATACTGCTGTTCGACTGCTGCAGGTCCGGCATTTGAGGGTGCTCATATTAGTTGTGGTCTTGGGGGTATTCCAGGAGCAGTGGATAGTGTTGAACTTTCAGATGGACAAATAACTTGTTCAACCATTGGAAATGAAAGAGCAATCGGTATTTGTGGTTCAGGAATAATAGATATTGTCGCAGTTCTTCTAAAAAGCGGTTTAGTGGATTTTACAGGTCGGATTTTAGATAATGATGAAGTAGATGGTAAATCAAAAACCTTTCTGGAGGAAATGTTGATAAATAGGGGAGAACCGGCTTTTCTAGTTACTAAAGCATCAGAATCAGGTGAAGGTAAAGAGGTAGTTTTTACTCAAAAAGATATAAGAGAGGTGCAGCTTGCAAAGGCTGCAATATCTGCAGGAATTCTTAGTCTTCTGAATAAAGCAGGTAGGGATCTGGCAGAAATAGAGCATGTGTTCATTGCCGGTGGATTTGGAAGTTACATTTCCAAAAAGAGTGCTGCAGATATTGGTCTTATTCCTGCATCTCTTCTGGATAAAACTGAATCGGTAGGTAATACTGCTGGTTTAGGAGCTTTAAGTTGTTCATTGTCTCAAGAGGACTACTATACAACCCGTGAAATAGTAAAAAAAACTGAGTATGTTGAATTATCTTCTGACAGTTTTTTCAATATGAAATATATGGAAGAGATGGTTTTCCCGGAATATTAGGATTTAGATGTTTAGGCCTTAGGCTGGTAGGTTTTTTTTGATATGATTATTCCATAAGGTGGATAGACAGGCATTTACCAATAATATATAGTGAATACGTAGTCATTCGATGTAAATAAGATTAAAAGAGGAGAGAATATATGGATGAACTGACAAAGAAAGCGTTGAATTACCATGAGCTGGACGGGAAACCGGGGAAACTTGCGATTATTGCAACCAAACCCTGCGGGACTGCTCAGGAATTATCTCTTGCATATACCCCGGGAGTTGCAAAGCCGGTTTTAGCTATATCAGAAGATAGTGAGAACGCATATAAGTATACCTCCCGTGGAAATCTTGTTGCAGTTGTTTCAAATGGAAGTGCTATTCTTGGTCTGGGGAATCTTGGGGCTTTAGCCTCGAAGCCTGTTATGGAAGGGAAAGCAGTCCTGTTCAAACGCTTTGCTGATGTTGATGTATTTGATATCGAGCTGGACACTGCTGATCCGGATAAAATCATTGATATTGTAAAAATTATGGAACCGACTTTTGGCGGAATAAATTTAGAGGATATTAAAGCTCCGGAATGTTTCAGGATTGAGCAGGAGCTAATAAAAAAATGTAAAATTCCTGTTTTTCACGATGATCAGCATGGAACCGCTATTATCTGCACTGCCGGAATTATCAATGCAGCAGAGGTTGCCGGGAAAACTTTGGGCAGTATGAGGGTAGTTTTTAACGGAGCAGGTGCTGCCGGTATAACCTGTGCACGCATGTTTGTATCGGCAGGTGTAAAAAGAGAGAATATTGTAATCTGTGACAGTAAAGGGGTGATTTTTAAGGGACGAAAAGAGGGAATGAACCCTCAAAAAGAGGAATTCGCAACATCCCGGCCAGAAAGAACACTCACTGAGGCTATCAAGGGAGTAGATGCTTTTATTGGTTTATCAGTTCCCGACTGTGTTTCACCGGAGATGCTTCTTTCCATGGCAGATTCACCTATTGTCTTTGCCATGTGTAATCCAAATCCTGAAATTAATTATGAATTGGCAGTAGCTACCCGAAGCGATGTGATAATGGCCACAGGCAGAAGTGACTATCCCAATCAGATTAACAATGTACTGGGATTTCCCTTTATATTCCGGGGAGCCCTGGACGTCAGAGCAAAAACAATCTCTGAAGGTATGAAAATGGCTGCAGCTTTATCTTTGGCTAAACTGGCAAAGGAGCCAGTCCCGGAAAGTGTTAAGCTGGCTTATGGAGGACAGAATTTTTCATTTGGCAAAGATTACATAGTTCCGAAAGTTTTTGATCCAAGAGTTATCGAATATGAAGCAGTTGCAGTAGCCAGGAAAGCCTGTGAGGAAGGCTTAGCCGGAAAACCGATAGATGACTGGGAAGCATATAGAAAAACTCTTGTAGAAAGAATGGCACCATTCTGGGAGAAATAAAGGCAGCTGTGAGCAGGGCTTAAGGAATTATCTGCATCTGGCTTATTGAATTTAGCCAATAAATTCAGGATTTAATTTTTA
>JAQIBN010000076.1 GCA_027859095.1 Spirochaetia bacterium
TAGGGAATCATAATGTATGCGTTGGTAGAGACGTAGCATGCTACGTCTGCACTTACGGTGTTTATCAGCATAACAGGGAGAAAATAATTGAGTACAGTAAAAGTGAGCAATGGTGCCAACATATCTTCCATAGAAGTCGAAGATGGTGTTTCTCTTCTTGAAGCAATAAGTAAAATAAAAGATATGCATGTAGATGCTTCATGTGGAGGTAAAGGGACCTGTGGAAAATGTAAAGTAAAGGTTCTGAAAGGGGATGTATTAATACCGTCCTTAAGTGAGAAAAAGTTCTTGAGTGTAAAAGAGCTTGAAGATGATTACCGACTTTCTTGTATGGTACCAGTTACAGGGAATATCGATGTTCTCGTTAATGGAATCAATGAGATTTCTCAGATACTTACAGATCATAAGGGTTTTTCAGGTAAACTTAATCCTATTGTGAAATCGAAGTACATGAACCTTCCAAAACCTTCTCTTGAAGACCAGAGGTCTGATACTTCACGTGTTTTGGAATCAATCCCTTTAAATAATCCTGCAATGTCGCTATCCCTTAGGCAAAAACTTCCATCTATTCTTAGGAATGCCGGATACTCTATAACAGCAGTTTATTCATTAGATACCCTTATTAGTGTAGAACCAGGTGCTACTGAATGTTTGAATTTCTTAATAGCAATTGATATTGGAACCACAACAATTGCAGCTTACCTTATAGACATGGCCACTGGTAGAATCCTTGATACAATTTCAGGATTAAATGGTCAAAAAATATTTGGAGCGGATGTAATTTCCAGAATTCAATACAGCATGCAGAAGGCTGATAATCTTGAGATTTTACAGGATAAAATAATATCTCAGATAGCTGATCTTTGTATAACTCTGGTTGACAAAAATGGAATTTCGAATAGTAATATCTATTCTCTTATACTTGCCGGTAATACGACAATGCTGCATCTTTTTTATGGAGTTGATCCATCCGGGATTGCTGTGGCTCCATTTATTCCCGGTTTTCTTGGTTCGATGAATCTGCCTTCCTCCGCTTTTGAAGATTTCCCTCTGGAATGTATTATTTATTCACTGCCCTCCATAGCAGGATATGTTGGTGCTGATATAGTTGCAGGTATTCTTGCGACCAAAATGCATGAAAGGGAAGAACTATCCCTGCTAATAGATATCGGGACAAACGGTGAGATAGTTTTTGGTAATAAAGAGAAACTATACTGCTGTTCAACTGCTGCAGGGCCTGCCTTTGAGGGTGCTCATATTAGTTGTGGTCTTGGTGGGATTACTGGAGCCATAGATAGTGCTGTAATAGAAAATGATAGTATTAAATATACAACAATAGGAAATGAAAAAGCAGTAGGAATATGCGGGTCAGGGATTATAGATATTGTTGCAGTTCTTCTTAAAATTGGGCTTGTAGAGTTCACTGGAAGAATTCCGAATGAGGAGGAACTTGATGGTGCTGCTGTAGCTCTTTTCAATAAAATTAAGATAGATAAGAACGGACCGGCTTTTAAAATCACCAAAGCCTCGGAGACAGGCACTGGTGAGGATATAATTTTTACACAAGCCGATATACGGGAAGTTCAATTGGCTAAGGCTGCCATATCTGCTGGAATTTATAGTCTGCTCAACAGAGCCGGCAGGGATCAGGCTGAGATAGATCATGTTTTTATCGCAGGGGGGTTCGGTAGTTATATTTCTAAAAGGAGTGCTGCAGATATCGGTCTAATTCCTGCATCTCTTCTGGATAAAACGGAATCTGTAGGTAATACTGCGGGTCTGGGTGCAATCAGCTGTGCATTGTCTAAAGAAAAATTTGAGGTAAGTAAAAATATTGCTGTACGAACAGAGTATATTGAATTATCCTCTGACAGCTTCTTTAATATGAAGTATATGGAAGAGATGGTCTTCCCGGAGTATTAGAATCAAATCCAACCAGAATCGTTGCGAGGTTCTTGTCTGGAGAAAATTGACATTCTTTTCTAATATAATCATCCGCCATGGTGGATGGACTGATCGAGATTATATTGGATATTTTATATTTCCCCTTTACTGCTTCAAGTTCAGAAAATTTGATAGGAGGAATAAGGAAGTATGCCGGATTTTTTGAGTGACCCTTGCGGCGTCCTGGATAAAGAATAAAATCATCGCTGATAAACATATATTCTTCATCTTCCGGGAGTTTTTTTGATATAAGCTCTTCGCCAATTATATGATAAGCTTTGTCATTGATTGTGAGAAGATGATCGGGATCATTATTTTCGTTCCCATTATCCTCTACCATGAAAACGGTTGATCCGGGTGGTGGTCTGAAACTGGTATCCTTGAGTATTGCAAATACAACATCACATTTCAGCACCAATTGGATGCCTATATTTTTTAGACCTATTACACCACTTTGTTCATATTGATCTTCAAGTTTGATAATTGTATCTTTATTGATTTCTGATATCAACGATACATCCATTACCCCTGGTATTTTCACCAGGAGAGTTTTTATCTCTTCCATGTTTTTTTTATTGTCAATTGATGGAATCAACAGCATTCCGTATTGCCCGGATATGTTTATCTGTAGTTCCACAGCACCCGCCAATTATATTGACTCCGGCTTCTATCCATAAAGGATTCTGATCGGCCATCTCCTTTGGTGTAGCTGGAAATACTGATTCTCCATCTACAAGTTCCGGTAGTCCAGCGTTTGCCTGAATAATAATGGGTATTTCTGGGAGTACTGTTCTAATTTCTTCAATAATCTGTTTCATCCCCTCATATCCCTTTCCGCAGTTTGCTCCAACAATATCAGCTCCTGCATTCACTGCTGCTACAGCGGCTTCTACCGGTGATACTCCCATCATTGTTCGAAACTCCCCCTGTACTGTGGGTTCGTAAGTGAATGTGCTGATAATTTCCAGATCCGTGTTTTCTTTTGCAGCTTTTACTGCCGAAATAGCTTCATCAAGGGCGCTCATTGTCTCAATTACTATTGCATCTGCTCCCCCGGCTGCAAGAGCGATTGCCTGTTCTTTAAAAACTTTGTAGAAATCTTCTTCTGTGGTATCACCCATAACTGTCATTTGCCCTGTAGGACCCATTGAGGCTATTACCCAGTTTTCCTCTCCTGCAGCTTTTCTGGATATTTCTACTCCGGCTTTATTAAGTTCTGCGACTCTGTCTCCCAGGCCATAATGTTCAAGCTTATATCTGTTCCCTCCAAAGGTATTTGTTTCAATAAGATTTGATCCTGCATTTATATAAGATGATGCAACTTCAAGTACCAGTTCCGGGTGTTCAACATTCCATAATTCCGGATTGTCACCGCCTTTCAGTCCCCGGGACTGCAGGGCTGTTCCCCAGGCTCCGTCTGCAACAAGTATTCTACCGTTTTTGAGGGCATCGGTAATTTTTGTTCTTTTCATATTAGCTCCTAATATTAAACCAGCATAGCATTATTAATGTTTTTGTAGAAGATAATGTGCGATTTTCTTTGCCTGGAAACAGGAATGTATATATAACTCTCTTATTTCCTGTCAATCGAAAGAAATTGCAATTCTTGACAAACAACTTGCAGCAATATAAAATTGCGAGATAAATTGCATATAATAAGGATTAGATGTTCAACAAGAAGGATTTTTTCGATAATATACAGGAAAAAATAAGCATACTCTCTTTTTCAAAACGAAAAGTAGCGAATTACGTTGTAAATAATTATCAGAAAACGGCATTTATGACTGCAAAAAAGATTGCAGAAAAAAGCGGTACAAGCGAATCAACTGTGAATCGATTTAGCAAGGATATGGGATATCCCGGGTTTCCTCCATTTAGTACGAATTTAAAAAATATTGTTCATGCAGAATTATCAGGAACCGATAGGCTGAAATTGATAAATTCAGACTGGGGGAAAAGTAAAATTGATTATCTGAATTATCTTATTGAGGATGAAATACGGAATTTAAGTAAGCTTTTTCTTATCGATAAAAAAGATTTTGATCTATTTATATCCATGATTGTTGAAGCAAATAATGTTTTACTTGTTGGAAGTCGATGCAGTTCGGTAATAGTACACTATCTATACTATGGATTGGGTAAGATTAAAGGCGGTGTATATCATATAGATCATATAGATTCTATTGCTTATGATTATTTAGAATTACTTGAGGATAATACATTAATTTTTGCCATAGGTCTGGGACGCTATCCGAAGGAAGTTATCGAATATCTTGAATTGGCTAAAGCTAAGAACACTAAAATAATATCCATTACAGACAGCCCGTTATCTCCATTTGTAAAAAATAGTGAAATTTCACTCATTGCTCCTGTGGAAATAGAATCCTACCTTGGAACAATATCTGCTCCGAGTTGTCTTGTTGCTGCAATTGTATCAGGGGTAAGCTTAATGACGAAAAGCACTTCTATAAAGAGATTGAACAAACTTGAAGAGATAGCAAGAAAAAAAAACTATTATGTCTGACAGCTAATATCTGCATTAAGCGAAGGGAGACTTTTGTGATATCTATTCATTTAACATATATTTTTCATTTTCTCATCTCAATTACGAATGCATAAATCAATCAATTTAGCAAGTTTTTCTTCCTGATCAAAATTCCATATCAAATTGGCCAGAGATTTTGCTTTAGCTGTTCCTATAACACGAACTGCCAGCCATAAAAACTTGTTTTCATGGTCAAGTCTATTTTCTGACATGATTGCCAAAGCACTGTCAACTCCCGGCTGAGCCCAGCGGCAAGCTGCATAGGGTTTGAAATATAAGTTCATAAATTCATAAAATCGACCAAAAGAGCTAATCCATGTTCAATTCCCTGGTATTGTTTATTTTCTGTCCCATGGAACCTCCATAAAAAGAGATTACACCTTGTTGGGACAAAATCGCTTACGAACGAGTAAAGTTTTACAAAATGTAAACTATATAATTGACATATTGTAAAACAATTATTAACATATTATCGGAGACTCTTATGATTACAATCAGTGTACGCGAATTAAAATCTCACTGATCCGATATTGAAAACAAACTGGAACATGGAGAAACATTTCAGGTCTTAAACAGAGGCAGACCTACTGCGAAAATATTGCCGGCAGAACCTAAAAAAATACTCAACTGGCCCGATCATTTAGCTACGGCTGTTCCGAATAAAGGGAAAAGTGCGGCTGAGACTGTAATAGATGACAGGGGAGACCGTTGAAAATCTACCTGGACACCAGTGCTTTAATAAAGCTGTATATCATTGAAAACGGTTCTGCTCTCATCAATAAAATTACTGCTGATAACGCAATTTAACTTAAGGTTTTTCGTGGAGAACTAACCGGAGAAGAAGCCGTATATTTATCAACACTATTTAAAGAAAGGAAGAAGGCGGGGATCTATTACACCCCGGAGTTGGACCGGGAGGATCATAATGATTTATGCCTACAGTACACAGATTTTTCACCAATGCTTGGTTGTCGTTCTCTGGACATAATGCACGTTGCCGCGGCAGCTTTATTCAAAGTAGATCAATTCATCACCTTTGATTCAAGGCAGGCGGATCTGGCAAAAAAGGTTGGTCTGAATACTATTTTTCCGGAACAGGATAATTAAGTATAAATATTGCTTTTCAATAATAATTTCGACCATATTAACAAAACCAATTAACAGCCAAAGGTGAGATTCGAACTCACGGCCTACGCTTTACGAGAATGAGTTTTCGTTTTATCTTTCTTTATCTCTATTGATCCAAATTGTTATATAGTAACGAGTTAGTAGCCCTAAAACAAGGTCGGTCTAATCTCTGTTTATCTCCAATTATCCTGATTTGTCTCAATTTTCAGGTTTTTACTAGCACTTTCTTTCTGACACTATTGTGAATAAATTTCATTATTTGTGATTGTTTAAGGATTATATCCCGTCTAGTCGTTTCGAAAATGAGCAGTCAGTTCCATTCATACATGATCTTGGAAAGTTAAATTTGGAGTGCCGAAAGATTTTGCCTGCTTTATCTGTAATCCAGGACATTTGCGAAAGAGTGACACCACTCGGGACGGTTACCCTTTTTCAGAGACCTTAGTTGAGTGTTGACTATCATAATGTAAACCGATACCATTTCTATATGTCCTTAGTTGATGAAATCAGAAACAAGATTGCAAAGCAGGATTATGAATTTTCAAAACACGCTGTTGATCAATCAATTTTACGTAATATTACTGTAAATGAACTTGAAGAAGCCCTACGCAATCAAACTGAAATAATTGAGGATTATCCTGATGATAAGTACGGTCCAAGTTGTTTAATTCTGGGGTTCAGTGACAAAAACCGACCGATACATATTCAATGCAGTCACCCGGAACGACCGTTGATTAAGATTATAACTCTCTATGAACCAACTCCGGAACTCTGGGTGGATTATAGAATCAGAAAGACAGATTAAAGAGGTAACATTATGAATGAAACTATGATTGAAACAGAAGTAACATATACAATTGAACATGAAGGTAAGTTTTTTCTCATTGAACATGTTCCTGCCCGGGTATGTAGAGAGACAGGAGAGCAATTCTTCTCCCCTGGTACTGTCCAGCATATTCAAAATATTATAAAAGCACAGAACCCACCTAACAAAGTTATCCAAACACCGGTTTACGATTACGTTTAATTAACTGAACAAATGGCTGTTTCGCTGGACGTCTATGATTTTTACTTATCTATAATCTACCGTGTGAATATGAGAATAAGATATGTTGGCAGGTTCAAAGATGGAACAAAAAACAATTGATGGAATAAACGCTGTTAAACGGAAATATCCTACTGCAAGGTTTATCATATTTGGATCTGCGGCAAGGGAGACTGCAACAGAATACAGTGATCTTGATATATGTGTAGTCTTTCCTAAGATCAAGCAAGACTCGTTTGGACTTGCCGCTGAGTTAGCTACAGAAATTCGCAAATATCTGGATAGAGCTCTTGATGTAATAGTTGTTGATGAATCAAATTTTGATAAACGCAGTAGGGAAACCTGGACATTGGAACATATGATTAAGCTTGAGGGAATTGCAGTATAATGCACAGTGGAACTAAGGAGTGGGTAGAATTTGCTGAAAGAGATTATGAAGCTTCATTACTGCTGAAAAATACCTTAAAGCTTTGCTTATTGAAAATGTTTAGTCCGTTCCATTCATACATGATCTGGGAAAGCTAAATTCAGAATGCCGGAAGATTCTGCCTGAATTATCAGAAATCCAGGATATATGTGAAAGCCTGACACCATTTGGAACGGTTACCCGTTATCCGGGCAGTTCGATGAAAGTAAGTTCTGAGCATTTACCATTAGTCCTATCCTGGACACTGAAAATCAGAGATGCTGTTCGTAAGCAGTTACAATTATCTTAATTCTGAAAATTAACAGCCAAAGGTGAGATTTGAACTCACGGCCTACGCTTTACGAGAGCGTTGCTCTACCCCTGAGCTACTTTGGCTTAAAAGCATTTCCATCAATTATCACTTTCTGGAAGATAAAATCAACTAAATTATTGGATCAGATCTAATTAAAGTAAAATTGTTTCAATGATCATCTTAAGAAATCTTGTTCAAGTCCGATATTTAAAAAGTAAGTACTGGAGGGATTGAATGATTCGAGGTTTATATACCGGAGCTAGCGGAATGATGGCTCAGATGCACCGTATGGATGCACTGTCCAATAATTTGGCAAATGTTGATGTAACGGGTTATAAGAAAGATATTTCTGTAAGTAAAGCCTTTCCTGAAATGCTTATTAGACGTATGAATGATGATGGTTTATATAAAATGCCCTTTGGCAGTATGGATACAGCACCGATTGTTGGAACTCTTGGAACAGGTGTTGAGTATAATGAAACTTTTACAGTATTCAGCCAGGGATCTCTCAAACAAACTGAGAATCCATTTGATATGGCTTTGGATGGGAAGGGTTTTTTTACAGTATCTGTTGATGGCGAGGAACGTTATACAAGAAATGGTACTTTTATACTGAATAATGAAGGTACACTTGTAACAAAGGATGGACATCCTGTTATGGGCCAAAATGGAGAAATTAACATTAAAAAAAATAATTTTGTTATAGATGAGAAGGGCAATGTCTATCAGAATTCAGCTTTTGCAGATAATCCTGAACGTCTTGTTTCTATGATGGAGAATGACTGGCAGGAACTTGAACTAATTGACACTCTAAAAGTAGCTGAATTTGCACGTGACAGGTATTTAAAAAAAGAAGGTAACAGTTTCTGGAGAAGCACATATGAATCTGGTGAAGCACAGCAGATGGAACTGGGATCCGAAACTAAAATAATTCAGGGATTTTTAGAAGGTAGTAATGTAAATCCTGTAACAGAAATGGTAAAAATGATTGAAATAAATAGGGCATATGAAGCAAATCAGAAGGTAATTCAAAGTCAGGATTCTTTGACTGGTCGTCTGTTTAACGATATTTTAAGAGCATAGAAGAGGGTATAGAGTTATGATGAGAGCGTTATGGACAGCAGCTTCCGGTATGACTGCACAACAGTTTAATATAGATACCATTTCAAATAATTTATCCAATGTAAATACTTCCGGTTTTAAGAAAACAAGAGCGGATTTTGAAGACCTTCTTTATCAAACTTCCAGAATCGCAGGAACTCCAGCTACTGAGCTTACAAGTATTCCTACAGGAATACAGGTCGGTCATGGTGTAAAAGTTGCAGCAACTCAGAAGGAATTTACCCAGGGTGCCCTGCAGAATACTGGAAATGTTGCAGATATGGCTATTGCAGGAGAAGGTTTTTTTCGTGTTCTTCTTTTGGATGGTTCTTATGGATACAGCAGAGATGGTTCTTTTAAAATTGATTCTGAAGGTCAGATGGTTAATTCAAATGGTCACAGGTTGATGCCTGAAGTCATTCTCCCTGAAAATTTTATTAGAGAAAGTCTGGGGATTTCCCAGGATGGACGAGTTACAGTAAAAGTTCCAGGTAATGATAATCCTGTAGATGTTGCACAGTTAGAATTGTTCAGGTTTGTAAATCCTGCAGGCCTCCAATCTGTTGGACAAAATAACTTTAAAGTTACAAACGGTTCAGGAGATGCTATAGGAGGAAGACCTGGTTTTGATGGTATGGGACTAGTTAATCAAAGCTTCCTTGAAATGTCGAATGTGTCGGTTGTATCAGAAATGGTAAATATGATAGTAGCTCAGCGTGCTTATGAACTTAACTCAAAAGCTATTCAAACTTCAGATACTATGCTTGGTATTGCAAACGGTTTAAAAAGATAAGGTAAAAAGGTAGATATAAATTATGGAAATTGGTAGTTCTGCATTATCAGCTATGAATCAAATGACAATGACAAATTCCGGTAGAAGCAGTGCTTCCAGCATTTCTTCTATGGAACGAAACCTTGGTGATACAAATGATGATAAAGTTAAACAGGCTTGTAGTGACTTTGAAGCGATTCTTATTAAGCAGATGCTTGATTCTATGAGAAAGACAGTAGAAAAAACCTCCCTTTTAGGGGGAGGTATGGCAGAAGATATATTTGAAGATATGATTTATGATGAATATGCCAAAAAAATGAGTAAAACCGGTGACTTTGGTATAAAAGATATGCTTTACAGACAGTTAAGTACAAATAGTAGTGATATACTTATTAAGTAATAAATAGATCTGTATAAAAAAACATACAATAAATCAAATATACATTCCTAATATACTAACGAATTGTATAAATCCTTTCTGTGTAAGTAATTAGATACCAATAAAAATTTTATAATTAGTTGGCACGTTAATTGCTCTACATAGGCAGGAGTTAATAATGAAAACGTCGAAAGGTACAGAAGAGAATGCATTAAAAGCTTATTTTAAACAGATTCAACGTAGTGCACTGCTAAGTTTTGATGAAGAGCTGGAGCTTTCCCGTAAAATACAAAATGGTGATGAACTTGCACGTCAGAAACTTATTGAGGCAAATTTACGCCTGGTTGTAAAAATCTCCAAATCATATGTCACATCTGATGTAAGTTTTCTTGACGTTATTCAGGAAGGAAATCTTGGTTTAATAAAAGCCGCTGAAAAATATGATCATAAAAAAAATGTACGATTTTCTACTTATGCAGCATGGTGGATTAAACAATCAATTGTAAGGGCTCTTTCAAAAAAAAGACGTACAATAAGACTTCCTCACCGTAAAGAAGAACTTCTTAAAAATATTCAAAAAACATATTATTTGCTTAACCAGGAGCTTTCGCGTAAGCCTTCCAGAGCAGAAATAGCAGGAGAAATAAATGAGGATCCGGAAGATGTAGCAGCATTGGTCAATTCTGCAGGTTCGGTATTTTCTTTGGATAGTACTTTTGATGATGACTCCGGAACTTTAATGGATATTTATGAAGATCAATCTTATAATCCTGATGCCGAGTTAATGAAAAAGAGCTTTAGAGAAGAGACTATGAAATTCCTTGAACATTTACTTGAAAAAGAAAAACAAATCCTTCTTTACAGATTCTCATTTTATGGTGGGAAAAAATATACACTTAAACATATTGGTGAAGAAATGGGAATATCACCGGAAACTGTAAGACAGATTGAAATTCGGGCTATAAAGAAGTTGAAGGAACATGCCGTAGAATTAAAAGAGTATATTTATAATTAGAGAAATGTTTAATCTCATTCCTTTTTAATTATTTCATCAAATATCCTTTGCAGAATCTTAAAAATTAACGAACTGGATTAAGGTTGACGAAAAATAAAAAAAATATTAGCCTCAAGAGAATGCAGGAAAAGCGTTTAAAGATAGTAATTTTGCTACTAATAGTAATAATTACACTTCTTTTCTTTTCAATTATTTTAATTAATGTTAAGACTACTTCTGATGGTGAAATCGAAGAAATAGAACTTCTTCCTTATAAAGAGCCTGTTTTAGATGAAGGTGATTCTATTGAAACGATTCCTGATAAGGTGCCTGAGGAAACTGCTGGTGCGCTTTATTTTGTAATTGATGATGTTGGTAATAATCTTTTTCAACTAAAACCTTTTTTGAAACTTCCCATGAGTATCACTTTTGCTGTTCTTCCAGGGTTAAAATATACCCGGGAGGCAATAGATCTTATTCGTGATGCGGGTAAGAATTATATTATTCACCAACCTATTGAAGCTGTAGGTGGTCAGAATCCGGGGCCTGGAGCATTATTGACAGATATGAATCAGGATCAGGTGAGAAAAATTATTAATGAGAATATAAAAGATTTCTATGATGTTAGTGGTATGAACAATCATATGGGTTCTGCCGGTACTGCTGACTATGAATTAATGGGTTTTTTGTTTACTGTACTAAAAGAAAACGGATTGTATTTTTTAGATAGTAGAACGACATCAAAGTCTGTGGGACGACAGCTTGCTGCTGACGTTGGGATACCATTTGCAGAGAGGAGTATTTTTCTGGATAACAGTGAAGAAAAACAAGATATATTAGAGGCTATAGAAAGTGGTCTTAATATATCTAAGAAAAAAGGGCATGCGATAATGATTGGTCATATCTGGACAGAAGAATTAGCAAGTATCCTTCTTGAGTTATATCCCACTCTTCTTGAGAATAATTATGTTCTCAATAATTTAACAGAATTATTTACAGGTACTGAATTTAATGAAGATACTTGGTATTGAAACATCCTGTGATGAATGTGCTGCATCTGTTGTAGAAGATGGAAATATTATTCTTAGCAATATAGTTGCAACTCAAATTGATAATCATAAATTGTACAATGGAGTGGTTCCTGAAATAGCTTCCAGACTTCATCTTGAATGGATTATATCTGTTGTTAAAGAAGCAACTGAAGATTCTGGAATTGATCTTGCCTCAATCGATGGTATTGCTGTTACTAACAGACCTGGTCTTGTAGGTTCTCTTCTTGTTGGATTGAGTTTTGCAAAAGGATTGGCATTATCATTAAATAAACCATATATTGGTGTAGATCATATAATGTCACACCTATATGCACCTTATCTTGAAAATCATATTGAATATCCATATTTAGGTGTCCTTGTCTCTGGTGGACATACCATAATCAGTCATGTTACAGAATTTAATAAAATGGAAGTATTGGGAACAACCATTGATGACGCTTGTGGTGAGGCTTTTGATAAAGTAGCTAAATTTTATGAACTTGGTTATCCTGGAGGAATCGCTATAGACCGTCTTTCTTCCAAAGGTGATTCGGGTGCTTTTAATTTTCCGAATCCATCTTTGCATAAGGGAGATCACAGGTATGATGTTTCTTATTCTGGTCTTAAAACTGCAGTAATAAATCAGTTGGATCAGTTTAGAAATGGTGATTCTGAGAAATCAAAAGCAAACATAGCTGCAAGTTTTCAACGAGCTGCTGTTAACATTCTTATTCGTAGAGTTAAAAAGGCTCTGAAAGACACAGGTTTAACACGATTAGTTGCAGGTGGTGGTGTTGTAGCAAATTCATTACTAAGAAAAGAATTACTTTCTCTGGACAATATCGAGACAATAATTCCTTCCATGTCATTATGTACTGATAATGCAGCTATGATTGCTGGTATTGGATATCATCATCTGGTAAAGGGTCTGAAATCTGACTATACCCTGAATGCTTCGTCCAGAGTCCCTGCTTTTAGAAAAAAATACCCGTAGGGACAGGTCGCGACCTTAGGTTGCATAGGCGAGCAGGAAGCTTGCTTCCGACCAGCCTGTCCCTACGGATCAAATAAAATTATCTAAATTTTCAAGGTCCTCACCAAAATCGTATAGAGTTGGTTTTTCCAGATATGTAATATTTATCAAATTTTCTGCAATTTTTCTTAATGCGCGGGCAAACTGGGAATCAGGACTGGTTAGCATAATAGCAGATCTATTAATTATTGAAGCAGAAACCAGTTCTGTATATTCGATAAAACCAATATATTCCATATTAATACCAATATTTTTTTTACATATCTGTCTTAATTTTGATCCAAGTGTAATTGCCTGTTTATTACGTCCAATATTTAGTATAACTCTGGGATAAAAATCCGCTATTTGTTTTAATCCGTAATCTCCGGATTCAGGACTAATATTTCTTAAGAGATTTGTCAGTGTTATGAAGGAATTATCTGTTCCTTCTATTCTTTCTGTTAAAAAATTGTGAATTAGTTCTCTTTCTTTACTTTTTACTGGAAAACTTCTAAAAAGCATTCTAAACACTGTTGTTTTTAAAAATGCATATGCACTAAGAATAGATGTTGTTTCCGGAGTAGTTACGAGAAGACCTGTTTTAGATATCAGAAAAAAATCAATAATATTATATGATGTGCCTGCCCCTAGATCCAATAAAATATAATCAGCAACAAGATTTTGAATAGCTTTAATTAGTTTCTTTTTTATAAAGTATTGCATATTAGCAGTTCCGGGGATAAGGGAATCTCCTGGAATAAAATAGAGGCGATCAATATCAGTTTTAACAATAAGAGATTCCAGAGAAATACCCTTATTGTAAATGAAATTTCCTATTCCTGGATGACGATTTTTTATACCTAAACAGGTATGTAAATTTGAACTGCCAAGATCAAGATCAATGGCAATTACAGTTTTTCCCATTTTTGCTAGTGTAATGCCTAAATTTGCGGTAAATATTGTTTTACCAACTCCACCTTTTCCGCTTGCTATTGGTATTATGGTATTCATATCTATAAAAATAGATTATACTCCATTAAAAATCAAACCTATTTTTTTAGAAGGGAAAAATGTTAGATAATTATAACCTTGATACAGCAATAAGAAAAGTTGAAAGTTTTCCAAAAGAAGGCATAGTTTTCTATGATATTACAAGTATTCTTTCAAATCCTGAAGCGTTTTCCTACTGTATATCACATATGGTCAAACTCTATAAAGACCGACCTATTAATGGGATTGTAGCAGTTGAAGCAAGAGGTTTCCTATTTGCTGCTCCAGTCGCTGAGAAACTGGGAATTCCTTTAATTCTTGCAAGAAAAAAAGGAAAACTACCAGGTAAGGTTATTGAGAAAAGTTTTGCATTGGAATATGGAGAAGATGTTATTCAAATACAAAAAAATGATATTAAAATTGGTGATAATATTCTTTTAATTGATGACCTTGTCGCAACAGGTGGAACCTTGAAGGCTACTGCTGAGCTTATTGAAGAATCAGGTGCCATTATTGAGGAGATCTGTTGTATCATTGGCCTGCCTTTTCTTAATAATTTTGAACCTCTGAATAAGTATAAATTAAGTACTTTGATAAACTATCATGGTGAATCTATGTAGGTTGACAAAACCTTACGCATTGGTTAAATTACCACGGTATCTGATTTAAACAGATAGTTATATTGGCCTATTGTGTAATTGGTAGCACAGCGGATTCTGGTTCCGTAAGTGAGGGTTCAAGTCCTTCTAGGCCAACTCCTTTGGTCCCTTCGTCTATCGGCTAGGATGGAAGATTCTCAGTCTTCAGAGAGGGGTTCGATTCCCCTAGGGACTAAAAGTAATTTTTATTCTTATATTTAATATAAAATTAAAACTCCTTGTTATTCGTCTAGTCGATAAAGAATTAATTTCTGTGATATAATCTTATTTATGGAAGATAAATCTGTTTTTAATCGTCTTATTATGGGGCTTTCCCAGGATGAGAGACTTGAGATGTTGAAAAAAATACATACAATTGCACCCCTTAATGACTTGCCGTTAAAAAATGATTATTCAGATGAAGAGTATGATTATGAAAAAAGTTATCAAAAGTTTTATTTTTTTGAAAAAATAATAATTTTTTTGACAGTATTATTTTCTACAAAAGATAGAAATAAGGCTATAGAAAATTTATCAATGGATAAACTTGCCAGTCAAATAGAAAAAAACACCCCTGGTTTGATTAATTATTCTAATAAAGAATTTCTAAATAAGTTTTTGTTGGAAATAGAAAAACTTCAGGACTCATTGACTATTTTTAATAATACTTTGCCTTTAATTTTAAAATCAAATGAAAGTGATTTTATTGCCTTTCTTGTGTGACTTCATTTCCCTGAAGTTGAAGCAAGGCTTATACATTCAATTGATTTAAAAGAAGCAACTTCAGATTTTGAGTTCGAAAGTTCATTTCAGCTCAAACGACATATAGAATTTAGAATTGATGAAATCTTAGGAGAAATTGATTCCGATAAAAAGAAAATTATATACAGAGAGATAAAAAATCTTCATGTTTTGAATGCTCTTACAGTATTTAATTTTCAAAATATCCTTATAGCATTCGCTGCTGGAGGAAAAGAAGAAAATCCAGGTTGTAATTTTCTTGATATTAGAAAAAATTTACATAATTTATTGGATATTCTCTATAGTTTAAATATCTCTCCTTCTACGGATACTTTAAATGCTGTTTTTATGTTTGCTGCTGAAATAAAAAATCCTGATAATAATTGTGAACTTGAAAAAACACTAAAACGAAATATGGAAGATGCAAAGATTGCATTTGCTGATATTAGAAAATTCAACTCCAGTGTTCCATTAGAGTCAATATTATGTCTGGTAAATCGAAATATGAATTTCCATCCTGCGCATATTGGTGGTGCTGAGGATTGGTATGCTCTTTTTAGGCGATGTTGGTATAAAAAATTCGATTTGATGATGGCAAAATTTGCAGAAGACGAGAAGAGAATACAGCTTGAGGAAGATGCTGCATTATTTCTTAATATACAAGGGAGAGCTGAATTATATAACTATCGGGATGGATTATGGGGGAAAAATACAAGTGTTAAATTTAAAGGATCTGCAGGATTTATAAAAGTATTTATGACAGTTATATTTCTTAAAGTACTTATTAAGCCCCTTAAGCTGGTTCTTATTGATGGTCAGTTTTATAAAGAACAAAATAGACTTGATTATAACAGTTCTTATAGAACCTTAGTTGATGTCGTTGATCTTATACAGAATCTTGATAACAGTTTATCTCCGGATGGAGAATATCTTTCCCGGGTTGAAAATATAAAATTAGAAGATAAAGAAGAAACAGTTGATGGATTAAAACTTTTTGTAGATAAAGAATTTGGAAAGATAATATCGAATTTTAATCAGGCTCTTGGATTACTGATTGATGTAGTCTCTGGTATTGTTCAGGGAGACATGGGGGGAGTATATGATACTCTTTCAAATTTAGGATATATAGGAAAGGGTGAGAATAAAAATCTTATTTCTCAACTTAATGATATAAGGTTTAAGCTGGATGAAGCCCGGAATATCTCCTATCAGTTGTATGATTTGGAAAATTTAAAAGAAATTTATTAATTTAGGAAAGCTTGCAGGAATTTAAAAAATTAAGTAATCTGTCTTTTTTGTTGCCGCCCGCCTGGTCGGGACTTCGTCCCTGCTCGGCAATGAGTCGTACCGGAAGAGTGAAGCGATGAGGAACGATCTCAGCAACCTAATAGGAGTTAATTTATGAATGACATAAAATTGGATTGGAAGTTGAAGTTGGAAGAGGCTCTGTTTGCCCTTGCACTAAAACAAGGTTTAGATATTTCAAGAGACAATTTTAATCTTATTGTTGAAACGCCACCAAAGCCAGAAATGGGTGATCTCGCTTTTCCTCTTTTTCCTTTTGCTAAAATGTTTAAAAAAAATCCGGTAGAAATTGCCAGAGATGTTAAATTATATATAAACGAAAATGATCCGCATTCTGAGTCATCTATAAATTCGACAGGACCATATTTAAATATCAAAATAGATTTATCAGATATAACTGGGAAAATTATTAATGATATTCTTAATGCTGGGAATAAATATGGTTATACTGATAATTATACTAATAAAAAGGTTATGGTTGAATTTTCATGCCCCAACACTAATAAGCCGCTGCACCTTGGTCATTTAAGGAATGATTCTATTGGAATGAGTGTTTCAAGAATTATGGCTGCCAATGGAGCAGATCTTCGTAAGGTTAATCTTATAAATGATCGTGGTGTTCATATTTGTAAATCTATGCTCGCATATAAAATATTCGGTGATAATCAAACTCCTGATAGTGCAGGGGTAAAGAGTGATCATTTTGTAGGAGATTATTACGTAAAATTTAATACCTGGTCAAAAGAATTCCCTGAGGCGGAAACAGAAGCCAGAGCTATGCTTAAAGAATGGGACGATGGTAAGTCGGATATTACAGAGCTCTGGAAAATGATGAATGACTGGACAATTTCAGGAATAAAAGAAACCTATTTGAAAACAGGAGTTTCTTTTGATAAATATTATTTTGAGAGTAAAACCTATATGGAAGGTAGGGCGGAGGTTCTTAAAGGTTTTGATGCAGGAGTCTTTTATAAAGAAGCAGATGGTTCTATCTGGGCAGATCTTTCAGAAATTAAACTTGACAAGAAGGTTCTATTAAGAAGCGATGGGACTTCATTATATCTGACTCAGGATATTGGAACTGCAATTGCCAGGCATAGAGACTGGGGGTTTGAGAAACTTATCTATGTAGTAGGGTCTGAACAGCAATATCACTTTCAGGTACTTTTTTATATTTTAAAGAAACTTGGTTTTGAGTGGGCTAATGATCTTCATCACCTTTCATACGGAATGGTTAATCTTCCGGATGGAAAGATGAAGTCCCGTGAGGGTACTGTAGTAGATGCTGATGATCTTGTAGATGAGCTTACTTCTATTGCAAAAAAAGAGATAATTGCTAAAGAAAGGGCTTCTTTGGTTGGAGATCTTCAGAAAACATCAGAATCTGTAGCCCTTGCTGCACTTAATTACTTTCTTCTTCAGATATCTCCAGGTAAAGACATGATTTTTGATCCTGCAGAATCTATATCTTTTTCAGGAAATACAGGACCATACCTGCAGTATATGGGGGCAAGGATAAGCAGTATGCTTCGTAAATTCGAAGATAGAAAAGATGAATTTACGAAAGCAAAATTTAATCCGGAAATACTCGTCCTGGATCAGGAAAGAGAACTTATAAAACTACTACTCTCATTTCCTGAAATTGTTTCAGATGCTGGAAAAGGGATGAATCCTTCTGTTATTACGACATATTTATATGAATTATCCAAAGTTTTCAGCAGGTATTATCATGATACTTCTATACTTAAGGATCCAGATAAAGATACTGTTGTTTCGCGAATTTATCTAGTAAAAGCTGTATTGCAGGTATTAAAGAATGCATTTTATCTTGTAGGGATTCCGTTTCTGGAGAGGATGTAGTTTGCTGGCTTTATTACAGTCTTTGAGTTTAGTTTTGGAATAGGCTTGCTATTGACCAGAGCAAGCCAGTTGTGCTATATAGTACCCTATATTGATTTTGAAATAATTGAGGTTTAGTAGATGTACGCATTAGTGGAAATTTTAGGAAAACAATACAAAGCAGAGAAAGATTCTATCTTAAAAATTGATAACGTTGATGCTGAAACTGGTTCAGTTTTAGAATTCGATTCTGTTCTTCTTCTTAATAATGATGGTAAGGTTAAGGTTGGAACTCCCTATGTAAAGGGCGTTAAGATAACTACAACTGTTGAAGATCATAAAAAAGATAAGAAAGTAACTATTATTAAGTTTAAAAGAAGAAAGGGTTACAGAAGAAAACAAGGACACAGACAGAATTTTACCTATGTTAAGGTAAATGAAATAGCAGGAGTTTAGTTATTTCTTGATAAATGTTACTTTATGGCTGGATAAAAGCGGTTGTCTCTATGGGATTGATGCTTCTGGTCATTCTGGATCTGCTGCTAAAGGAAAGGATATTATCTGCAGCGCAGTTTCTACATTATTAAGAACTGTTTCCCGTTTATTGGAAATAGAGCCTTCTGTCGAGCTTGTCGGCAGTGTAGAGGATCCTGGTGAGCTTCATTTAAGGTTTAATCTTTTAGAGGAATCTAAAAGCGAGTGGCTTGGGGGTGTTAGTTCCTTTGCTTTACTTGGCCTTAAAGATTTGGAAGCTGAGCATCCCTCATTCTGCAGGATTCATCTTGTTAACAGTGATCCTGATATTATTGAAATTAAGGAGTAAAATTATGGCACATAAAAAAGGTGGTGGAAGTACCAAGAACGGAAGAGATTCTGAATCTAAGCGTCTTGGTGTTAAGCGATCCGGTGGACAGATTGTAAAAGCCGGCGAGATAATTGTAAGACAGCGTGGTACAAAATTCCATCCTGGTATAAACGTAGGATGTGGCAAAGATTTTACCCTTTTTGCAAAAGCAGCAGGTGCTGTTGAATTTAAGCGAAAAGCTAATCGAAAGTATGTAAATATTGATACTGGCGTTTAGATTAAATATATTAAGAGTATAATATGATAGGTTTTGCAGATGAAACCTTTATCGATGTTTCCGCCGGAAGCGGTGGTGATGGTGCTGTCTCTTTTCGTAGAGAAAAATATGTTCCTTTTGGAGGTCCTGATCGGGGTGACGGTGGAACAGGCGGCAGTGTAATCTTTATTGTAAGAACTAATTTAAAAACATTATCCCATCTAAAAAGAAAAAGAGTTTACAAGGCTGAGAAGGGTCATCAGGGTGAGGGAAGTCGCAGGCATGGACGTGATGGTAAAGATACTGAAATCCCTGTACCTCCGGGTACTCTTATTAAAGATCCGGTCACTGGTGAGATTATAAAAGATCTGACAGGTGTTGAAAGATTTATTTTTGACAAGGGTGGAAAAGGTGGTTTAGGTAACTATCATTTTTCAACTGCAAGAAAACAAACTCCCAGATATGCCCAAAAAGGTAAAAGCAAAGAAGAAAAACGACTTCATATAGAACTGGCGATAATTGCAGATATTGGGCTTGTTGGTTTACCAAATGCAGGGAAATCTTCTCTTTTAAATGCACTTACAAATGCTAATCCTAAAATTGGTTCCTATCCGTTTACAACCAAAATTCCTAACCTGGGTGTTATGAACACTTCCGGAGGTGATTTTATAATAGCTGATATTCCAGGTATTATTGAAGGAGCTTCAACCGGGGCCGGGATGGGGTTTAAATTCCTGAAACATATATCGAGAACAAAGGCACTTATTTTTCTTATTGATCTGGATTCTTCTGATTCTAATGATGTTTTTAAAATTCTCTATAAGGAACTTGAGGAATATACTCCTGATCTGGTTAAAAGAACAAGAATTGTTCTAGGAACTAAATCGGATCTGGATGTAGATGAACTTAATCTTAAAGAGCTGAGAGAATCCTTGCCTGGTGAAAAAGTAGTTGGTGTATCAGTATATACAAGGGAAGGTTTGAAAGAGCTTGAAAATATTTTTCTGGGTATAATTGGAGAATGAATTGAAAACAATTATTATCGGAGGAACATTTAATCCGATACATAATGGTCACCTATATATAAGCGAAGAATTAAAGCTGCAATTTGGGTATGAAAGGATTCTTTTTATTCCTTCAAATTATCAGGCACATAAATCTTCCACTGAATTAGTACCCACCCATAATCGAATTGATATGCTGGATTTAGCATTAAAGAACAGTAAATCTCTTGTTGATTTATGTGAAATTGAACGTGGTGGAATTTCTTATATGCAGGATACTGTAAAGACTATAAAGGAAAAATATAAAATATCAGGTAAGGTTGGACTTTTTATTGGAGATGATTTAATAAGAGGTTTAAGTAAATGGTATAATGTGGATGAATTACTCAATAATGTCGATATTGTGGTTGCTCATAGAGATTCAGAATTGGAATTAACCACAAGTGTAAACCATCGTTATTTAAGTAATGTTTCTATTCAAATATCTTCATCTGAAATAAGAAATAGAATTAGAGCAGGTAAAGCTTTTAGATATTTAATCCCTGAGAGTGTTTATAATTATATATTGAAGAAGGAATTATACAGATAAAATGTATAATAAAATAAGAAAATATATAGAGATGAATATGAGCAGACCAAGGTTTGAGCATTCTTTATCTACTGCTTTAATTTGTGTTGAGCTTTGCAGTAAATTTGGACTGGATGAACAAAAGGGAAGAATAGCAGGAATAGCTCATGATATATCAAGAGAGATAATTGTTGATGATAAATTATTAAAGCAAATTGAAGATAATTACTTTATAAGTTCAGATGAGAAATTAAACCATGTTCTTCTTCATGGAAGGATAGGTGCTGCGTTCTTAAGAGATAAATTTAATCTAACGGATAATAATATCCTGCAGGCTGTTCGTTGGCATACTACCGGACATCCTGATATGGGTCAGTTAGGCCAGGTTCTTTTTAGTGCTGATTATATTGAGCCTGGTAGAAAATACATGACTTCTTCTCTAAGGGATTCAATTATGGAGCTGGATTTGAATGAAATGACCTTAAGAGTTTTAAATGACAGAACTGCTTATTTAAGAGATAATGGATATAGAATTGCTGAATCATCCATTCAGCTTTTTGATAAACTTACAAAATTTGGAAGAATAATAAATATTTAAGGATATATTTTGAGAAGAAATAAAGCTGTAGATAGATTGATTATCTCTCTTATACTAATAATTATTTTAGCAAGTACCGGTATATTGTATACAAAACTAAAAACAGATCGAATTACAAGTGATATTGAGGCTGGAAAGGATATTAATACGCTTATTTTGGTTCATAATGAAGATGAATTGATATTTACAGAATTGTTTATGTACAACAGCACTACTGGAAAGGGTTCCTTGTTTGATATTCCAGGTAATTTGGGTTCAATTATAAATAAACTAAAAAAAATGGATAGGATTGATGTCCTGTTTGAAAAAGGGAATCCGTCTGTTTATGTTGAAAAGGTATCAACTATTCTTAATGCTGATATCCCTTATTATTTATCAATTGATTTAGAAGATTTTTCCAAAATTATTGATTTATATGAAGGAGTCGACCTTTTTATTGCTAATCCTGTTGAATTATTAAATATAGATAATCTTGTTTTGTTGCCGTCAGGGAATCTTGTTTTAGATGGTTCAAAGACTGTTTCATATATGCAATATCAGGATCAATCATTATCCGGTGTTGAACATATAAGTCGAAGGCAAAAAATTCTGCAATCTTTATTCCACCAGTTTAGCACTCATAATGGATTTTTAGAGTCAAAGGATTTTTCAACTTATTTGAATTCATACGTAAATACAAACCTTAAAAGAGATGCTGTTATATCTTTCTTTGATATTTTTACTAAACTGGATATAGAGCGATTAGTTTTTCAGAGAGTATTGGGTAATACTCGATTAGTTGGAGAGAAAAAACTTCTTTTTCCACATTATGAAGGGAAACTGCTTAGGGAAACTGTTCAGCAGACTATTACTTCTCTGGCTAATACAGAAGTAATTAGTGCTGATGAACTAAATGTTACTATTGAAATACTCAATGCCACAAATCAGTCAGGACTTGCCAGTAGAACTGCACAGGTTTTTAAAAGTTTTGGTTACGATGTGGCAAGAGTTGCCAATTATGACAAGGAACCAAGGGATACTACCGTAGTTCTTAGTTGGAATGGTGATCGTACTATTGCAGAAAAGGTATCAGAAATAATATTGTGTAAAGATATTTCATATGAACCGGACATGTATTTTGAAAATAATTTAAATACAAATAATTCAGAGATAATAATAATATTGGGGAAGGATTTTGATGGTAGATATTGTAAAGAGTAATGAGCATATTGCAGTTTTAGTTGGTGGTTTTATAAATGATCATAATGGTGAAGATGTGCTGGTTATTGATGTAAAAGATCAGAACAGCTGGACTGATTATATGATAATTGCGACAGTAAGCAGTATGGGGCATCTAAGAGGGCTTGTAAAGCAATTAAAAGAAGTACTCAGTGATAATTCTATTGATATTTTAATTAGACATAAGCAAATATCAGACGATGGCTGGGAGCTTATTGATTGTGGTTCTTATGTTATTCATCTAATGAATACAGAAATGCGGGAATTTTACAATCTTGAAAAGTTATGGGTTTCCGGGAATATAGTCTTTCAATCATCGAAGTCATCATAATCCAGGCCATCATCATAATCCAGATCATCCTCATCCATTAAGTCTTCTTCTTCAGAATCGAAGGTGTTATCGTATTCATCATCATCTTCTTCTTCTTCATTGCTGTCATCATATTCATCATCAATGAGTTCTTCTTCTACTTCTGAATATTTTTCTTCAAACTCACTTTCATAATCATCAAAATTATCATCGTAAAAATCATCTTCATCCATTATTTGTATTCCTCACACAAAAGTTATCAAAGGATATGTCATTATATTATTAACACCCAGTTTAATTGTCAAAGATATTCTGATTATTCTTTTGCTCCTACTAAAAGATTAAAGTTTCCAAAACTTCCTTTTATTGTTTTATGAAGCATTTTCGCCGCATCATAAGTTTTTAAGGATATATTGGAACCTCTTAATATGGTAGGGGGTGTAATATCACTATTAATCCCCTCTTCTTCTAATAGCATTACAGCTCTGCCTGATATTTGATTTAGTATTTCTCCAAAGGCTTCTTTATGAAATTGTCCGAAGTCAGATTCTTCGGCTTCCATACCCATATTAGAAAGCATTTTATTAATAAACATCATACTGGAATTTATATCAGATTGAATTAGAAGAAAACCTGATATTTCTCCTGTAATTCCAATATTGGCAATTATATCATATTTATTATTTAAATTT
>JAQIBN010000175.1 GCA_027859095.1 Spirochaetia bacterium
AATATATATTTATATTATTTATATTTATTCTATTCATTAAAGTAAAGAATAGAAAGATATAATACAGAGTAGTATTAGAAGGAAAGAGAAAGACAGTATTTATGTACCATAAATTGAGCTTTATGTATGGATAATTTCTGTTTTGATAGGGGGTATTGGGGGAAAGTCCCGGAAATAATCAGTTGGAACGGCATATTTATGGGACATTACTGCATAAAGATAGATATTATTGTCCTTTTTTTGTACAATAAGTCACTATTTTTAATCCAGAAGTTGCTGTCTTTGGGGGAGATTTGATCTTTTTCTGGTGTATTATACCTGAAATAGGAAACAATATTTTCCAAAATTTAATCATTAATTTATTTTTTTTCATTTTAAAATATATGTGATTTTGAGTTATTTGAGCTTTCAAATCGATACTATTATAATTCCGAATACAAGTATTATTCGGTCAAATAAAAATACTGAAGGTAACTCAAATATATTATTGCAAAACTGTGTTATACCCTTCTCAGGGTATAACACAATATTAACGATAATACTAAAACTTTATGGCACTGTAACAGTAACCGCTGATGACCAGCTCATTGTTATTCCATTTATAACATAAAGATCATAATCTCCTAATGAAAAGGATATCACATTAACCATTTCAGGATCTGTCATAGTTGGAAATGATCCATCATCCATAATTTGTGATGCTCCCTGAACTGTTTCTTGAGCTGGGAGAACACCTGAATTAACTGCATAGATCCATAAAGTTGGACTCCCTCCCTGCCATGTTCCTGAATCACCGGCACCTGCAGAACCGGAAATAGTATTTCCTGAAACTACAATTTTAGAAGCATCAAGAGGAGAAGGTGGCTCAGAAAACGACATAGGGAATGGAGTACTCGCACATACATTTCCGTCTGGATCTGCAATATTTGAAACTGTCAGGGTAAGAGAATTTCCATCTGTTAAGGTTTCATCAAGTGTTAGATATACAATAGTGGAAGTTTCCAGTGCAGCTGCTGATACAGCAGCAGTATTACCTGACTGATCTGAGATTACATAATTTGCTATAGTCTCTGCAGTAGCCTGAGCGACCTCTTCAGAAAAAGTTACTATTATCTGTGTTGAAGAAAAAAACATTACAGACTCCACTTCTGGAACTGTGGCATCAGCCACTACAGTAAGTGTAAAGGAATTTGTAAATCCACCATCTTCTGTAGTCACAGTTATTAAACTGGTACCGACACTCTCACCTGTAATATCTATCCATGTGTCATAACCTGTTTCTACAGATGCTACAGCTGGTGCAGAAGTACTTAGTGAATAATTTTGATTGGACGCATCCCAAGGTGTAAACTCAATGTAATAATCTTCAAAAAGGCTGTTCACTTCAACCTGATCAATGGGATCTGCATATCGGACTATACTCACTCCTATCACAGGTATTACAACTGTAACATTACAAGTTGCAGAAAATCCGCCATCTACAGTAGTTACTGTTATAGTTGCAGTACCATCCTCAACGCCTTCTACAAGTCCGGAGGCACTGACTGTAGCTCTTGACTCATCACTGGATGTCCAGGTAACATTTTGATTTGAAGCACTGACAGGAGCTACAGTCTCTGTAAGCTGTAGAGTCTCTGTTACATCAATTGTTGTAGATGTAATATCCAGAGTTATACCTGATACAGCTTCGAGAACTGTCAAAGTGCATGTGTCTGTAAATGAACCATCTACACTGGTTACTGTTATAACCGTAGTACCGCCGGTAACAGCTGTTACAAGCCCGGATGAACTAACGGTTGCCACAGCTTCATCATCAGATGACCAGGTAACGTTTTGATTTGTAGCACCCGCAGGAGCTATGGTTTCAGTAAGCTGCAGGGTCTCATTTTTATTTATTGTTGTGGATGTAATATCCAGAGTTACACTACTTACACTTACCTGGGTGGATGTTATAGTAATATCACAGCTGGCTGTAAAAGCACCATCAGCTGTTGTTACTGTTATGGTGGCAGAACCATCCCCAGCACCTACTACAAGGCCGCCAGTTACGGTTGCAACCGCAATATCACTGGATGTCCAACTTACACTTTGGGTTGTTGCATCAGATGGTGATATTGTTGCTGTTAACTGCTCACTGTTCCCATTTAAAATTGTCGTATCTGCTTTATTTAGAGATACTCCTGTAACATGTATTGTATTATCAACGGGATCAGGATCAGAGTCCGGTGTTGCAGCAGCAGGGCATCCTGTAAAGACTGCAAGCATAATTACTGCTGCAATCAATGTAAATAGCTGGATAAATACTCGTACTTTTGTTTTTTTTCATTTTTTCATTTTTTCTCCATTTTAAAAATGTTAAATATACTTAATTTTTATGTTTTTAGGTTTCCAGGATTGAAACCTTCGCTTTCTGTGTTTAATACCTTTTTAATTAGATTTGTATCAATAGTATTATATACCCCACTTACATAAGGAACAATCAAAAAAACTTTATTTTTCTAATCTGATATGACTATAGCCTAACAACAAAAAATCACACACACTTTAAAAATCCTAAACAACATTTTCCCATACATCATCTAACCGGTAAACTTCGTACAACGCGGAGTTGTAGTGAAATTCAGTTTTGTTTGGATTTAGATTGTGTTTTAGGGTCTCAGCCTTATTATTTCTTAAATATTATGCTACCACTATTATCATGGCAATTACAATTGATTCCATTCCAAAAAATCACTGTATACTTTTCTCAGGAAAATATATAAAAAACAAAAAAACTGGAAAAGTCTCTAAGGATAGAAAGAGTTTTGAGAAAATAAATGAGCTGAAGGCATCGGATCAGATAATCATAATCAATCTGCTGAATTCTCTTTCTCAGAAATGGAACAGTTTCATTAAATGAAAGTTTCAGGTAATGATCAACAAGGTGATTCCGGGGTATATGCTGTTGGGAAAAGATTTAATGATATTTTTGGTTGGATTTTTAGACCACAATCACAGCGAGATTATGGAATTGATGCCCTGGTTGAAGTTGTAGAGAATAATCAAACACGAGGAGAACTCCTCGCCCTACAGATTAAATCTGGCCAAAGCTGGTTTAAAGAAAGAGATTCAAAGGGAATTGTTTTTAGAAGTGATGTAGAGCATCTAGACTATTGGCAAAGCTATTCATTACCCGTTTTGGTCCTTCTGCACCATCCTGAAGAGGATCAGGTTTACTGGCAAGTCGTAAACTTCAGTACTATTGAAAAACTAGAAAAAGGCTGGAAACTTATTCTACCGAATGAAAATAGATTAGATAAAAATAATATCGATAAAATTAAAAACTTCTGCTCATATCATATTAGTAAAAAAAGTTACAGTTTATACAAATTAGAAGATATGAGCTTGGCTCTAGCTAAGCGCTATTCAGCACAGATACTACTGAATGACAAATTATCACGGGGTGAAATTGTTCAATTGATCAATTCTATAACAAACAATCTGATATACAGAGAATATTACAGAAATGAGATTACTAAAGTACATTGGTCAAAAAAACCCGCTTCTGTTGCATGGACTACTATCTACAAAAACTATGAGGATCTGGTTAATAATAACTGGATATGCCGATCTCAATGGATTAGCAAAGACTTACCTAAAGAGAACGCTCCAGGAGCTGAAAAGGGTGAAAAAATCGGAGATGAACTGGTAATAATATGGTCAACAATTTATGACCAACTGGGGGATATCTACAACGACGACATCAATAAAGAAGATTATCTGGAAGTTGCTGAAAAATTAGATGTCTGTTGCTATAAACAATATGAAAAAATCAAGAATCTTTTTTCCAAATACACAGATAACAAAATCAGTAAGACAAAGTTCTATCTAAAAATAAAAAAATTCATTTCAGAATTAGAGAGTATTGATCAGAAATTTAACGCGATAGAAATCCCTCCACTAGAATGCAAAGAATACAATGAATTACTTTATGGTGGATTTGTTGACCTTGATAATATCAGGCTTGTTATTGAAAATGAAAAGTCCGGGATTAGTAACGAAGACAATATGAAATATTTAGTCTCCATGTATCTAAAAAGCTATGGAAAAGCTATTGATAAGATCAAATATGAGCACAGCAAATTATGAGTAACACACAAAGAGGAAAATATCTTTATCTGGCGAATGCATACTATGATGAACAGATTTTTACAAAAATAGGAACAACTGTAAATATTAAAGCAAGATTACGCCCAATCACAACGAATTCTCCTTTAATTATAAACT
Source organism: Spirochaetia bacterium (assembly GCA_027859095.1). Taxonomy (GTDB): domain Bacteria; phylum Spirochaetota; class Spirochaetia; order B11-G9; family B11-G9; genus JAJRQE01. The sequence continues at coordinate 4,267 of JAQIBN010000175.1, forward strand.
CCATTTTCTATACATTCAAAAAATGGCCAATAGAGGATCTGCTTGAAAAAAATAAAAAAGAGGTAATCATATGACTAATCAATCACATCCAAAGGTTCAAGAACTCAAGGCAAAACAAATGCACAATACGGGAACTTTATTAAGATTTTCAGTATTGGTACCTCTGTTTATGATGTTAAATGAGCCTGGAAAAACCTATACAGAAATCATAGATTCACTTGTAATTACCTCTTTAATTTTTGCATTTTTCTTAATAGTTGGTAATGTGTTTATGTATAAAGCTGAAAAAAAATTAAACTTACTTTACAACCAAAAATATCTTAGGAACATGACAGCTTATCGGAGGACGGCACAAAAGAAAAGACGTTCTACTGCAGGAAAAAGAAGAAGATACACCTGATAAAACTCTCCATCCTCATCAACTCCCAGGAACCGGTGGTGGCAGCTTGTTGCCATTTCCGAACCGTTAACCGGCAACTTCCCTCCCAGTTGTAATACTAAACACATCTTCCCGGACCGATCACAATGACAAGGCACGGATCCGTGAATGGCCACAGCAATTATGGCTAATTCCATTTCAGATTTTATTCAAAACAAATGCTTATTTATTTTCAAAAGAGTTATATCCAGGGAGAGACATGGACGTCTCTATCGCCGTTCCTGTCCGGTTCCGTGCCATGACAGCCGAAAACACAAAACGATTTACTTTTTTTCTTTTCGGGAATTGTTTGCCGTGTTGTACCGGGTGGGTGAATTTAAGGAGAGGCTTCTAAGGGTGAAACAATGTCTGTGATTTTTTAATTAGGTCGTAGAAGTGGAAAACTTTTACATACTTTGTGGAGCCCGTGAAGCCGGAGTGGCGGTTAACAAGATTTGCTGGAATCTATTCTTAAATAACAATGGTTGCCATCCGCTCAAGCAACAGCCATAATATCCTAACTGACCGGAAAACTATCGTACAATGCCGGCATTGTAGCGAAATTTAGCCTTGCTTTCTTTTCCTTTAATCACAACCGGACTGCGTGTACCGGAGGTACACGACAATCCTTGTCTAATTCTGTAAAAATCAAGTTTCTAAGCCCATTTGCTAGTACAAAATCTCACTCACGATTGTTAAACCCCTACGGAGTCAATTATCACAGCTCAGTAATGATAAAATATATTGCTACAGCTAATATAATACTACCTATAACAATGTTGAAGATCCCCATTGCTTTCGAAAATAGAATCCATTTTTTCTTTTCTGAATCGGATTTATTTCTTTTTGCTTTGTGGATCTTGTTTGGGCTTTTAAAATAACCATAATATCCGATAGAAATACAAAAAAATCCAAGAAAGCCAATCCAAATATTATCGATCATTTGGTTCCCTCCAGAACGATTTTGAAATAAACAAATAAAGAATGGAAAAAATTGGTAATATAAATAGTAATACATAAAAAAGAATGCCTAATCCATAAATAAAATCTACAATAAAAATAATTAAAGCATCAAATATGAAACATCCTATTATAATACTTAGTCTCGTAAAAAACATCACTTCAAACTCCTTAGATTTGATAGAGCTGCTTCAGGTGGTAAAATGGTCATTTTAATATCTTCCATAATACTGTTTTTATTTGCACCCATATATCGTGCTAATCCGAAACCAAATAAAGCACCACCTGTTTTAAACGCAAGGGCAGGAGCGGCTGCAGCAGTACCCACGGTTTCTGGAGCCAATGCTGCTCCTAGAGTAAAAGAGAATCCAATCAGTCCTAATCCTGCAGCCATCTCTGCACCACCATAAATTTTTTCTTTTTTCATAGCTTTTACAAATGCGTCTGAATTAACAACATCATTATACCTTCCAAGTGATTCAGGAAGATTTACCTCTCCACTACCATCCATATTGAATTTTGAATCACCACCTTCAATTTCTAGGGAGGATCCCTCTGGAACATTGAAGGTTGCATCGAATGGAACTGGATCTCCAGAGTCTAAATCTTCTCCGAGCGTATAAGTATCACCATCAAAAGTAGCTGTTATCGGATTTTCATTATTATCATCATAAAAACTAACTATATAGTCCTGGTTTTCCAATGCTTCAAGATTTATGGAGTAGTCATCTTCCAGTCCAGTTGGATCAATTCTTGTTTGTGGATTGTTCGAGGCATAAATAAACCAGTTACTATTATCTTCGCCATTCTCGCCTAAAGGCACTTTCTTCTCGTTTTCAGGTCTCTTCCTGGAAACAAGATGCGCCAACCATTGCCAGTATAAAAATTCGCTGACAGTTTCTTTGTATGATTCAGTTACTACAAATAGGGATACATTTAATAGGAGAATCTCTTTTCTATTGTTTTTTAAAGCTACATTTTTATTCACTATTAATAATGATTTTATCTCTTTTAGACCCGCTTTACAACCTGTTACGGTTAGATTTTTTTCGTGAGGCAATGGGCCTATTTGTCTTCCGGATTCAGCTCATTCTTCATTGGAAGAAAACCCTCTCTGTCCAGACAGATCATAATCTCTCTCATCAAATAGTTTCTTAAGAATGACAGAACATAGATTCTGGAATTCTCTTCGATGGGCTTTAGAAACTTCTTGTCTCGAAGTCGTTTCACCGCCCTGGAAAGGTTAACAGAACTCTGCCCTGGGAAGATCTCATTTAAGTCAGTGGTTCTGAACTCCTGAACAGCAGCAGCCTTGTTCAATATTTTCAACTCTTCGGGGGTAATAATCTTCCTCGCCAGAAGGCGCTTTAATGCCGGAAACAGGATCTTCGATTTAACAAAATTAAACTCCAGGAGATTATCGATTTTGATGATTTCATCATTCAGACCACTTAAAACATACTCAATCCATGAAAGAATACCTTCATCCGTTCCTTCATCAGCTTTTTGTAAAGCATCATAATAAGCATCACGATCGCTGCAGAAAACGGCAGTTGGATTAATGATTCTTCCTTTGTCCACTTTAAATCCCATTTTGATCATCATGGCATAAGTCAGGAGCCTTACAGTCCTCCCATTTCCATTGTCAAAGGGATGAATCCAGGTAAAGCGGTGGTGAGCGATGGCAATCTTGATCAGGTCATACTTGTCGGGGTCCGGCTTGTTAATAAAGGCAAAGAACTCTTCCATCAGATCATTAACCCTCAGGAAATCCGGCGGCGTATGGTCTGAATGATTGATTACAATATTCCCGTTTCGATACTGTCCTGGAGTCTGACTTCCTTCTCGCTTCAGATCCTGAACAACCCGTTTATGAAGTTCACAGATAAAAGCTCTGTTGATATGAGCTGATTCGATAACTTCTTCAATGAAACTCAAAGCTGCTTCATTGTTCTTGATCTCGGTAATTGCCTCATTCTCATCTGCCGAATCTTCAATCTCCCTCTCCACATACTCAGCAATTGTGGTGTGATTTCCTTCGATCCTCACCGACCCGATACTCTCCAGAATATGGAAAATATGTTTGATCTGGAAAAAAATAACAGGATGGGTAGAACCTCCAAGTTCTCTCTTTCTCAAATAATCTATGTTAATTATTAAATCCGTAACCTTAGAATCAAAAGGTGGATTTACTATCCTTAGTTCATTTAACTTATCTTTCATTTACTTTCCTTTACTACTTGCATCGTACAGCTACATTACTTATCACTTATTCTTACTAATTACTTAATAGATAATAACATAAAAAGTTTAAAATATCTTAACTACTTGCCAATTACCCATACTAGTACTTGCACCTACATATCTTCCGGATACAGCTCATTCTCCCTGGGATGATACATCCTGTGTACCTTCTTAAGCCCCTCTATAATTCCTCTGGTGTAAACTACTGTTGTTTCAAGTGATTCATGGCCAAGTAGCTCCTGAACATACCGAATATCAGCCCCATTCTGCAGAAGATGGGTAGCACAACTATGCCGGATCGAGTGGGGACTTACTCCCTCTTTCTCTATCCCTGAAAGCTCAAGATAATATTTCAGCCTGTGACGAACAAGGGCATCTGAAGCACGGGTACCCATTCTGTTTAAGAAAAGTGCACCATCATCATGTATCCCTCCCACAAGAAACCATGCTCGTACTTTTTTGATCCATTTCCACATAAACTTTCTGCATACTTGCCCTAAAGGTACTATCCTGTCTTTCCGTCCCTTTCCCTG
>JAQIBN010000209.1 GCA_027859095.1 Spirochaetia bacterium
TCAGTAATTAGCGCAATAGGTCAGAAGGTTGTTACAGATAGTATTGTGGATACTGGAGTTGGTCTTACCAGATGGGGAACCATTGTAGCAGATCCTGATACATTTATGACAGACCGACCAGGTATTTTTACCTGTGGAGACTGCCAGACTGGAGCAGATATTGCGGTAAGGGCAGTTGGAAATGCCAGAAAGGCTGCTTATTCTGTTAATCAGTTTTTGAATGGTAAGGAAGTTACAGGAGAACCAGAGCAGTTTAATTCAACAATGGGTGCTCTGGAAGATATCAGTGAGGAAGTTTTTAAGGGATATGATAAGAAACCTAAGGTAGCAATGCCCCTAATTACAGATGAAGAAAGAGTAACAACCTTTTCCGAGATTGAAACAGGGTTTAGCAGGGATCGAGCAAAGGAAGAAGCTGAACGCTGTCTTGAATGTGGTTGTGAAGCTGTAAATGATTGTAAACTGCGAATTTATTCCACAGAGTACGGTGCTGATCAATCCTACTTTGCAGGGGATATTCGTGATTTTCAGAATGATCATACTCATGCATCTATTAAAATGGAAGTTAATAAATGTATTAACTGCGGTGCATGTGTTCGGGCCTGTGCTGAAATTAAAGGATTTAATGTTCTTGCCTACGTGGGCAGGGGTTTTGGGACCAGAATGGTATCTCCCTTTGGAAGGTCACTTGTAGACACCATTTGTGATGGCTGTGGTGAGTGTGTAACAGTTTGCCCTACAGCAGGTATAATGTATAAGAAGGGGTTTGAAAAAGGAACCAAAAAAGGAGCAGTCAAATGAAACCGGTTTATAAAAATGTAATATCTTTTTTATGGGTAAAAAATACAAAAGCATCTTTGGATTTCTATGCAGATATTCTTGGGTGTAAAATTGTTTTTGAATCTGATGGCTGGGCGGAGCTTTCTGTTCCAGGAGCACCAAATACCTTTTTTGCTCTAAATAAATGGGCAAGTGAGGGAGATCATCCGTTTAATGATTTCCTTACACTTGGCATTGAAGATCTTGATGGATTTAGAAAATTTCTTGAATCCCATAGAGTTCATCTTGTTGGCGAAATAAGGGAATTTGCAGACCAGGGAATGAGAATGTTTAAATTTAAGGATCCTGATGGGAATACACTGACAGTATCTGAGGTGGAATTATAAACCGTCATCTCGATACATTCCTCGCGGAGCTCGGAATACTCGATGACCGGTGTTACTATCTAATAATTGGTTGTCGAGTATTTTTGTTTATCTTTGAGCCTACTCTCTATCAATCCAATATTCAGGTTTTCTGTGAGAATTAGCTATTGCTAAAACAATAATCTGATCGTCTTTAACTGCATACACAATTTTGTAAGGAAAATTATTTAATACAAATCTTCTTGAGCGTGATGTTTGAAGCTGCCATGCTTTTGGATGATCGGTTATCTTCTTTAATCCGTGTTTTACATCTTCTTTAAATCTATCACCAAGACCTTTTAGTTGAAAATTATAGTATTCCACCGCATCATTCAATTCTAATAATGCTAATGGATCAAAATCAATTTTCATAAGAATTAAAAGATTTTGTCGTAGGGTACAGTTATTGTAGAGCCATCTTCAATTGCATTTAATCTTTTGTCGATTTCACTATTCCATATCTCTTCTATCTTAAGGTCAGGTTCATCGAGACTTTTAAGAAGTGCTTCTATTAGTTGAGATTTTTCTTTTGGAGACAGAGTCAAGGCTTCCTTAAACATATTTTGTGTACTCATATAAAGAAATTAAATGATTTCTTTCAAAAAATCAATAATAGAATTCAGAAAATGTATAGAAACAACAATCTAAACAGATGCCATAAATGTTTTTATTCCTGTAAGCAGCATTTGCACAGACATTGTTGTTAGTATCATCCCCATCAGTCTCTCAATTGCTTTGAGAGTCCTTCTGCCTACAATTTTACTCAACTTCTCTGCTGATATTAGTATAATGAAACCCAGAGACCATGATATAAGCAATGCTGCGAGCCAGCTTAATTGTTGATCCGGATACTGAGTACTTAAAAGAATTACCATTGCCATAGAAGAAGGACCTGCCACCATGGGAACAGCCAGGGGGACTATAAGTGGGTCTCCTTCTTTATCCTCATCGTTCACAAAGGATGAGTTAGATGCTGGAAATATCATTTTTATAGCTATAAGAAAAAGTATTGTTCCCCCTGCAATCCCTAGAGCCGGCTCTGTAATATGCATCCCTTCAAGAATATACTTACCAAAAAAAAGAAAGAATATTAAAAATAACAGAGCTATAAGCAATTCCCTGATAATAATTTTTCCTCTTCTCTTTGGGTCTACATGAGATAAAACAGAAAGAAAAATTGGAATGTTCCCGAAAGGGTCCATAACGAGGAACAGCATTATAGCCGCACTATAAATTGTCATATAATTACTTTTTCCCAGTTACCTGTTTTCGCAGATCTGTAGATGGCAGTGAGAACTGCTGTATTCTTCAGTGTATCTTCGAGAGGTATAGGAACAACTGTATTGTCAATTATAGCTCTGGAGAATGAGTCCCCTTCCAGGGTGTACTGATTACAAGTATCAAGAATTATCTTTTTTCTTTCTGTCTCTTCAACATTGGAATCATCATAATATAATTCTGTTGGTCGGGTGGTAGGTGAATTAAATGGTATTTTTATTTCAACATGTTTTTTTGTACCTACTGCCAGCATTCTCTGATAGGGGGAAATTTGTGTGGAACTTATAAAAGTAGCCTGTCCTGATGGAAAATCAAGTATTGCCGATGCAAGGATGTCAGTTTTGAAATTTGGATCATATTCCATTAAAGCAACAACTCTCACTGGTTCTTCTCGGAATAGGAATCTGGCAGTGTTTACAGGATAACATCCAATATCCCAGACTCCACCTCCTCCCATATCAGAGGAATAACTATTCCGAATGTTGGATGGATCATTATTTGAATAAGAAAAAAATCCCTGAACTGCTCTAAGCTCTCCGAAATCACTGCTGGTTGCTAATTCTCTTGCTTTAAGCCATTGAGGGTGGGTTCTTACCATAAAAGCTTCACCAATTTTTACACCGGAATTATT
>JAQIBN010000232.1 GCA_027859095.1 Spirochaetia bacterium
ATTTCAAATTTTCGTATTTCATTCTAATATATTAAGGAATTTCTTAATAAAATCAAGATATTGATAAAAATAATAGACCATTTTAATTATAATTAATAAATCACAGATTATATATTTAATGTGAAATATATTAAAAAATTATTTAACTAATACAGGAAAAATATAATAAAATAGTTTATTTCTCTTGAAAAAATATCATTGACATAATTGACCTGTAGTTTTATAGTCCGTGTATATCTTTGTTGTTACTATATAGATAGTTTAAGATATAAACTTTACTATTTTTGTATTGTATAATGTTTAAATATAAATGGAGGCCAAATGAAGAATTTGTTTATTTCAGTGCTGCTCCTTTTGGGAGTTTGGTTACTGCTGAATGCTTCTTTATCTCCGGTGGTTATCGTTTCAGGTCTGATAGTATCATTGATAATTGCCGTCTTATTTTCATTGAGACATCCTGTATTCAAGGAAATGAAACTTAATCCCAGGGCTCTTGCCTATTTCATTATCTACTTTTTTGTATTCGCAATTGAGCTAGTAAAAGCAAACTTCGATGTAGCACGAAGGGTGCTGTCGCCATCCCTTCCAATAAACCCGGGTATAGTTGAGGTGAAAACCCGGCTTAAATCAAAAATTGGCAGGCTGTTTCTTGCAAACTCAATTACCCTGACTCCCGGAACATTAACGGTGGATATTAAAGGTGATTCACTGTTTATTCATTGGATAGATGTAACATCAACAGATACCCTGGGTGCAACAAAAAAGATTGTAGAGAACTTTGAAAAGTATCTGGAGGTTATCTATGGCTAATGCACTATTTTTAATTTCAGGGGCCATCGCGATTCTTGCTCTTTTTATAGCAGCAATAAGGTTTTTTCGTGGTCCGACAGTAGTAGACAGGGTAATAGCATTTGATGCCCTTACAATTATATCAATCTCTTTAATAGCCATTATTGCTTATACAGCAGGAAGAGTAATCTACCTGGATGTAGCAATTGTCTATGGGCTTTTAAGTTTTCTTGGTGTAATAATTGTCGCCAAATATTTGGAAAGGGGGCTCTAGAAAATGGAAATACTACCAATAGTCGGTGGAATTGTTTCCCTGATGGGAGCATTATTCCTTTTACTTGGTGCTGTGGGGGTTCTTAGAATGCCGGACTCATATAATAGAATCCAGGCAGGAACAAAGGCCACAACCCTTGGAACCCTGCTTTTTCTACTGGGAATAGGTATTTATAACCCTGTATGGTTTCCAAAACTGGTTGTACTTATCCTATTTATTTTATTTACAAATCCTGTATCTTCCCATGTATTGGCAAGATCAGCTCATTCAATAGGAATAAAATTAACAGAAGTTACCGTAGTGGATAAACTAAAAGATACAAGAGGGGAGGAGATAGATGCTTAGTTTAATAATAATGATATCCCTGTCTGTTCTTATACTGGCATCTGCCATACTTGCAGTGCAGACAAAGAATCTTGTAGTAGCAGTAATAGCTGCAGGGCTTGTATCTTTAATGGCCTCTATCGGCTATCTGCTGCTTGCAGCACCGGATGTTGCAATGACAGAAGCAGCCATAGGAAGCGGATTATCAACAATAATCTTCTTTTATGTCCTTAACAGAGTACGTGGGAGGGACAATGGTTAAAAAGCTTTTTGTAATAATAGTGCTGATAGGATTAGCTGTCTTTTTCTATGGAATGCTCAGCTCATTCAGTGGAAATGAAACCCTGAATATGAGCGCTGCCTACTATGCAGAGAACGGAGCAGAAGAGGTTGGAGCAGCTAACCTTGTAACTGCAATAGTTGTAACCTATCGTGGGCTTGATACCCTTGGAGAGGTGACCATACTGTTTTTAACAGCAGCAATAGCAGCCTTCTTTTTAAAGAGTAAAGATAATTTTTCAAAAAGAAAAGTAAAAGAGTCCAGTGAGCTGTTAAAGACAGCATCATCCATGCTGGTGCCTCTAATATTTACCCTTGGAATATATGTGTTTGTAAACGGACATTTAACACCAGGTGGAGGATTTCAGGGTGGAGCAATACTTGCTTCCGGCCTTGTGCTGCTGCTTCTTTCAGAACCACTTCAGAAGGTTAATTCTGTATTATTTGCAGTTGTAGAATCTATTTCAGGCCTGTTTTATGTAGGAATAGGTGTAGCTGGAATCTTTCTTGCAGGAGGATTTCTTGATAATAGTATACTCCCCTTAGGAGAGTTTGGAACCCTTCTTAGTGCAGGAGCACTTCCTGTAATATATATTCTTGTAGGCTTAAAAGTAGGATCGGAACTTTCGGGACTTCTGACGAAGTTTCAGGAAACACAGGAGGAAAACTAATGGATTTTGGTCAAATAGCAGTATCAGTAGGGTTCCTTCTAATTCTAATAGGGGTTTGGGGAATATTAACACAAAAAAATATAATCAAGATAGTAATAGGATTTTCAGTATTTGATACCGGCCTGCATATGATCATGGTAGGAATAGGATATGTGAAGGGAGGTACCGCCCCTATATTGGATGGTGCAATAGCTCCTGGAACTGCCCCGATTAATATAGTGGCGGGTATAGTGGATCCTGTTCCTCAGGCACTGGTACTAACAGCCATAGTAATAGGGCTGGGAGTAACAGCGTTAATGCTGGCGTATGTAGTCAGACTTTACGAAGACAGGAAATCCCTGGACATCAGCAGTTATGAGGACTTGAAATGGTAAATCTGATATTGATAAATCCGATATATATAATCGGAATAGGGCTTGGTACAGCATTCTTACTTGGTTTTTTTAAAAAAGGGAAGAGTGTCGCGTGGGCACTTATGCTGGCTGCACTTGCTGTAATGACCTATATTTCCTTTACGTGGTTATGGTCATTTATTTTTAATGGGCAATTACCCGAGCAGGTTTATACTGCAGGGTTTAAGCCTCCTTTTTCCATTAACTTACTAATGGGAAAGAGCGAAGCATTTTTTACGTTTCTTATCAGTTTTGTCGGCTTCCTTGGTGGTATCTATCTTTTCGATAAGCTTAAGGAACAGGGGACTCATGCAATTTCTGTGTATTTGATTTTAATAATGGGTCTGAATGGTATTGTAATGACAAGAGACATTTTTAATCTCTTTGTCTTTCTGGAAATTGCTTCTATTGCAACAGCTGGTTTAATTGTTCTTACCCCTGATATTAAGGCCTTTTCTGCAGGTTTTAAGTATATGATTGCCAGCGGGCTAATTTCTGGATTCCTCCTTATTGGAATTATATTTGCCTATTATTTTGGTGGAACTTTAAATATAGATTTTCTAATACAGGCAGATCTTTTAGCTGTAAAAGGTGGAGTATTTGCTGTTTTTCTTATAATTATAGCTCTTTTATTGGAATTGAAACCTTTTCCTGCAAATGGATGGGGTATTGATGCATATGAAGCTTCACCAGCTGGTATCAATGCTGTTATATCTGCTGCCAGTGCTGGTGCTGTATATTATGTTCTTTCCAAAGTTCTACCTATTGCAGATGCAAAATGGTATACAGTTACTGCTGTAGTTGGAATGATTACATTCCTTGGATCAAATTTAATGGGAATAAAGCAGGCAGATGCTAAAAGAATGCTTGGATATTCATCTGTTGGACAGGTTGGATTACTTTTGGTTTTCCTTGGTTTATCAAAACAGCTTGGAATAAACTTTGAATTTATAGTATTTGGCATAATTATAAGCCATTATCTTGCAAAGGCAGGACTTTTCTGGCTGGCAGGTATAGTAAAAACAGGTAAACTTAAAGAATGGGGAATTTTGCGAAGAAAACCTGTTTTGGTTTTCTTTATGGGTACTTTTATATTTGCCCTTCTTGGACTTCCCCCATTCCCTTCATTTTTCGCAAAATGGACTCTTGTTATGACACTAAGTGCAGCAGGAATGAACCTATGGGTTGGGCTTATATTATTAGGCTCTCTTGTTGAAGCCATTTATCTTTTTAGATGGCTTGGTTACACAGTTAAACTTGATGATAATAAAGAATTATCTTTAAGTACTCCTTTATACAAAACTATTCCTGTGTGGGTATTTGGCCTCCTTACCTATTATATTGGTTATTTATCTTCTACTATGGTACCTGGTGGTTCAAGTTTAAGTATGTTTTATATACCACTTGCCTTTGTTGGTGTTTTATTTATAGTTGACAAATTTTTACCAGTTTTGATAAAAAATACAGTATCCATTGCCGCTATGGCTTATTATGGCTGGTATTATATGGCTGATTTGACAGAGTTTAGAATGCTTTTTGCCATTATTTTTATTGGTGGAGGTATAATAACTTTAATTGCCGGATATGCAAAAAATGGTAAGAGGATTGGTTTTTATCCATTTGCAATGATGATGTATGCAGGCCTTGCAGGCTTACTGCTTTCAGAAAATATACTTCAATTCTTTATATCCTGGGAGTTAATGACTCTTGGATCATATATCCTTATTCTCAGGGGTAAAAAATCAATGCCCCATGCATTAAGTTATATGCTGTTTTCACTTGGTGGTGCCTTTTTAATATTGGCTGGTTTAGGGCTGGCTTATGCAAGTTCCGGTGCAAATTCAATTTCCCTTGATATTCTTAAGAATGTTAACCAATATTCAGGTCTTATCTATGCATTCCTTGCAGTGGGTTTTATGACAAAAACAGCTGCAATTGGACTTCATATATGGCTGCCTGGTGCACATGCAGAGGCTGAAAGTGATGTTTCTCCAATGGTTTCTGCAATTCTTCTTAAAGCCGGCATGTTTGGTCTGGTAGTTCTGATGCTTTCCATGGGTTCACAATCTCTTGGTGGTGTTAGTCTTCCCTATTTACTGGGATGGCTTGGAGCTATTACTGCTATTCTTGGTAATATTATGGCAGTTTTTCAAGAAGACGCCAAACGTCTGTTAGCATATTCCAGCGTTGGTCAACTGGGATACGTTGTTTTTGCAATGGCCTTTATGTCTCATTTAGGCTGGTTAACTGCTCTTGCATTTGCTCTAAATCACTTTGTTTTTAAAGCTCTTCTCTTCCTTGCAATTGGCGGGGTAGTTATGAGGACAAAAACAAAGACTATGTATGAAATGGGTGGTTTAATTAAGAGAATGCCTTTTAGTTTTATATCGGTTTTAATTGGTATTATTGCATTGTCGGGGCTTCCTCCTTTAACTGGTTTTGCCGGAAAATGGCTTTCCTACAATGCTGTAATTGAAAAAGGCTGGTATTTTCAGGGTTTCCTGGTGTCAATTGCAGGTCTTGTAGCTTTCCTCTATTGTTTTAGGATTATACATGTAATTTTTCTTGGACAACCTAAGGATAAGTTCAAGAATATTAAAGAAGCACCTCTTCCTATGCTTATAGCACAATATATTTTAATTGGAGCTATTATGCTCTTTTCTATAATGCCTAACATGGTTCTTAAACCTGTTGGTGATTTCCTTATTCAGTATTTTCCTGATGGGGCATTACAGTGGCAGGGTGGTACTGCAATATCCCGTCTTGGAAGATGGAGCGGAGTTGCCATTATGAATATTACCATGGGTATTTTCGGTATAATATTTGTTTGGCTACTGTTTATCAGCCGCAAGGCCGTTAAAGTTAAACCTTTTAACATTTTCTATTCCGGAGAGGCTCCATCAAGACCTGAGCTGACTCATTTTGGTTATAATTTTTTTGCTCCATACAAAAAAGCTGTAGGATTTCTTGTTCAGCCATTGGTAACCAGGTTTTGGTATGGTCTGGCTGATATTCTACATTCAATTTCAGACTTAGTTAGAAGACTATATAACGGAAACGGCCAGACTTATGCCTTTTATGTTATCATTTTTATGGTTGTCTTCTCATTTTTTACAATAGGAGGCTAATCTATGATTTTTGAACCTATACAAATACCCTGGACTATTCTGGGACTGTTCATTGTTTTTAATGTCGGATTAATTCTTACTGGTACTGTTCGTAAAATAGGTGCCAGAGTTGGGAGAAGACGGGGGATACGGATATATCAGCCATATATAGATCTTGTAAAAAACTATGCCCTGCGATCTAATTTTACCCATGGAATGATGTTTTATCTTGCACCTGTATTCAGATTGTCCGGTGGTGTTGGGCTTATAGTTTTTATGCCACTAATTTATGACTCAGTTCATTTTTCAAACTTTTCATTTGCAGGTGATGCTATACTCATAATGTACTTTATGTTTTTTGGTACCCTTGGTATGGCTCTTGGTGCAGGAGAAGGTGGAGTTCCATTTTCAGCTATAGGTATTTCCAGGGGGCTTTCCCAGGTAACAGCTGCAGAGATTCCCCTTATTTTGGCATTCCTGGCTGTTTTTATTCAGACTGAAAGTTTTTCAATTACCGAAATAGTTGCAGCTCAGCAGGGAGGTTTCCTTAACTGGACTTTATTTACAAATCCCCTGGCGACAGCAACTGCAATGCTGGCATTTTTGGGATCTATGATGAGATCACCTTTTGATATTGTCCTTGCTCCCCAGGAAATACCCATTGGACCTCCAACAGAGTTTCATTCTTCATTTTTAGGTGTTCTTTCAACAAACCGGGCTGTTTTCCCCATGGCAAAGACAATTTTATATGTCAATCTTTTCTTTGGTGGAGCTACAAGCTGGCCTGAATTAATACTGAAATCATTTCTACTTTATATGTGGTCTGTAGTAGTTGGCACAATCTATCCACGATTTCGTACAGAGCAGTCTATAAGATGGTTTATGAAGTACCCATTAATTCTTGGGGTAATTACAATACTTGTTTTACAATTTGGATAGGGGATAAGAGGATAATATGAGTTTAGAAGATATAAAGAAACGAACTGTACTGGATCCGGATGGTAGGGAAATTGAAATAGATCCCCTTAAGGATTATTACTGCGCAGCAACACCGGATATGAAAATGGAGCACCATAAATCAAGTGCGTGGGTAATTGAAAAATTTGCTAACTGGGCACGAAGTGAATCCCTTTGGATTCTTGCCTTTGGTACTGGTTGTGGTGCCATAGAAATGCGACCTTTAATGACACCTAAATATGATGCCTACAGGTTTGGTATACAGTGGAGAGCTACACCCAGACAGTCCAATGTATTTATTATTTCAGGATATATGTCAATAAAGACTTTAAAAAGAGCAATTCGTGCATATGAACAAATGCCAAGTCCTAAATATGTTCTTGGTTTGGGAAGCTGCACAATAAATGGCGGTATGTACTGGGATAGTTACAATACTATAAACCGGCTGGATCATTACATGCCTGTTGATGTTTATGTAGTAGGTTGTATGCCCCGACCTGAATCAATCCTTTCAGGTTTTGATAAACTTAAACAGCTGATCAAAGAAGGAAAGGGTGAGGGTGCTGCCAAGTATGCAACGGATTTTAAGTGGTACAAGAAAAATCAGAAGCAGATTATAAAAGATTGGGATATGCCCGATTACAACTGGTAGGGGTGGATTGATGAATGAATTAATAGAAAGACTAAGGAATAAGTTCCCTGTAAAAGATGAAGTATACCAAAAAGATGCTCTGTCATTTATTACAACAGAGAAATCCCAGGCAATAGAACTTGTAACCCATCTAAGAGATTATGAGGGATACACCCACCTTATTCTTCTGACTGCAGTGGACTGGATAGAAGATGGTATTTTTCAGCTTACTTACTTGCTAAATAACCCGACAGGAAAAAATGATCTTGGAGTTCTTGTAATGCTTGATCGTGAAGATCCGGTAATGACATCCTCTCATCATCTTTGGGCAGCAATGGCAACCTATCAGCGTGAGTTGTTTGAGATGTTTGGTATATCATTTCCAGGTAGCCCAAGACTTGAAGACCCGTTTATCCTGGAAGGTTGGGATGGACCTCCACCTTATAGAAGAGATTTTGATACAAAAAAATATTCGGAAGAAACCTACTTCCAGCGACCAGGCAGGGAAACCCATGACCCGGCAGAACACATGAAGAAAAAAATGTATCCGGAGGGCTCGTAATGTTTAAATTTGAAGATGATAGATCCAAATATCCGGAGAAAAATCCGGATGGAACAAATATATTAGACCTGGATAGTGGAAAGTTCACAAAAATATGGCAGGGTCCAATACATCCTGGTATGACAGGAAATATGTCACTTGAATTGATTATACAGGGTGACGAAGTAATGGAATGTAAAACTCATGTGGGTTATCTTCACCGGGGTTTTGAAAAATTAATGGAAAGGCGCAGGTTCATTCAGTGTTTTCCTATTTGTGTACGTATTGCTGTACCGGAACCCGACTTTAATGAGTACTGCTTTGCAGCTACTATAGAAGAACTTGCAGGTATTCAGGTTCCTGATGCTGCAGAGTGGATGAGAACCCTGCTACTGGAAATGTCCAGGCTTCAATCCTACCTGGCATGGATTGGTGGACAATCAAGTTCTTTTGGAATGGGACTAATCAGTCAATGGACAACATGGGCAAGAGATCTTGTTCTGGATCGATTTGAAGAAATATCAGGTGGCCGTGTCTATCATATGCATATGCTGCCTGGTGGAGTCCGATCACTTCTTCCTTATGGGTTTGAAGGCCGTATGAAAGATACTCTTCAAAAAATAAGCCAGGTAATGGTAGATGTTGAAAAAGTAATGTTTAATAATTCTGTTTTTAAAACAAGAGCTATAGGTCTTGGTTATATAGATCCATTATGGGTAGAGGAATATGGAATTACCGGCCCAAATGCAAGGGGCGCTGGAATTCCCAAAGATGTTAGAAAAGACTATCCATATTTAAAGTATGCTGATCTTGAATTTGAAGCTGCGGTTGGAACCGATTCTGATGTATTTACAAGAGCGGATGTCAGAAGAAGGGATATTCTTACAACAATAGATTTAATTGGTCAGATTGTTGCAAAGGTTCCTAAAAGCGGTAAATTTATGGCTGAAGTTCCTAATGTTCTACATTGGAAGATTCCGAAGGGACAGACTTATGTTCGTTCTGAATGTACCAGAGGAGAGTATGGTTACTACACTGTAACTGATGGAAGCGGATATCCGCGAAGAATTAATGTACGTGGCCCTTCTTACACACATGCAATTGCATTAATGGAGAGAATGGCTATTAACCTAAATATTGCGGATACAGCCGGAGTAATGTCATCACTCCACACATATCCACCAGAAGTAGAGAGGTAAATATGAGTTTCAAAGATGTTTTAATGCCCTTTACGGCCTGGAAATACCTTCTGAAAGAACCGGTAAATATTAAAAAACCGGATAAGGTTCAGGGTGCTCCAAGGTACAGAGGATTTCATAAAAATCAGGTAGATGTCTGTATAGGTTGTGGAACCTGCGAAGAAATCTGCCAGAATGCAGCTATAGATATGATGCCCGTTGAAGGAATAGAGACTAAGGACGGAGATTCCGGACTAAGACCATTAATTGATTATGGTCGATGCTGCTGGTGTGCTCTCTGTGTTGATATTTGTACAACCAATTCTCTTACACTTTCTAATTCCTTCAAATGGAATAGTACAGATGGAGATGATTTCAGATTTATTCCAGGTGTAGATAAAAAATATTGGGATGATGATAATCTTGGTTATGTAAAAGCCGATGGATATGATCTTAATCCTGCAGAACGTGTAGAAATGGGTGAACTTCATCCTGGGAACAGAGATAAATCCTTTGTAGAAATGATAACAGGATATTCAAAAGAACAGGCTCAGAAAGAGGCAGACAGATGTGTTGAATGCGGATTGTGTACTGCAACCTGTCCTGCTCACATGGGTATTCCTGAATACATTAAAGCTGTTCGTGAAGATGATATGGAAGAGGGCTTAAGAATTCTCTATGAAACAAATCCCCTTCCAGAGATCTGTGGGCGAATATGTACCCATAAATGCGAAACTGTTTGTTCTCTAAATCATAAGGGAGATGCGCTTTCTATTAGATGGCTTAAGAGATATATTGCCGATCAGGTGCCTGCAGGTAAGTATAAAGAAATTCTTGGAACTGATAAAATTGATAAAAATAGCAAGAAAGTTGCCATTATCGGAGCCGGACCAGCTGGTCTTTCGGCTGCTCATTATCTTGCACTTATGGGTTACAGTGTAAAAATTTATGAAACACTAAAGGGCCCTGGTGGTATGGTTAGGTATGGTATCCCGGAATACAGAATGCCATATGATCAGATAGACAAAGATATTGATTATATTCTTTCCCTTGGAGTAGAGGTTCAGTATAACACCAGAATTGGTGAGGATATTCAGCTAGAAGACCTTGAAAAAGATTACGATGCTGTATTTTCTGCAACAGGTCTTCATCTTGGTAGAAGCACCGGAGTAAGTGGATCTGATAATGATCGGGTCTATCAGTCAATTGAACTTCTTCGAAAAGTTACTGATGGTGAAGAGATTGATGTTGCTGAAAAAATTGTAGTTATTGGTGGTGGTAATGTAGCCATGGATATTACAAGAACCCTTGCCAGACTTCAAAATCAGAAGTATGGCAAAGTTAATATTCTTGCAACCTGCCTTGAATCTGAAGAGACTATGCCTGCAGATGATGAAGAGGTTCTTGAAGCAAGAGAAGAAAAGGCTATTATTGACCCAGGCTGGGGGCCTCAGGAAATTGAGATTAAAGATGGGAAAATTAAGGGTTTACATGTAACAAAGTGTCTTTCGATTTTTGATACTGAGGGTCGGTTTAATCCTAGTTTTGACAACGATCAGAAGAAATTTTTTGAAGCAGATATGATTGTAGAATCAATTGGACAGGGCATGGATCTTGCATATACTGATAAAATTAAAGACAAACTAGAGTTTGGTCCAAGAGGAAGAATTGCTGTAGATAAGAATACCTTCCAGTCTAAACTTCCATGGTTTTTTGTTGGTGGTGATATTATAGAAGGACCGGATGTAATCCATGGTATTGCCAATGGGCATAAGGCTGCTATTGGTATAGATAATTTTCTTAAAGATAAATAAAAAACAATAAGGGGGGAAGTCTCCCCCTCACTTCCGTGGTTGCATGGGCGAGCAGCAAGTTTACTTGCGACCAGCCAAACCCGCTGTTCAGTGCAGCTTTTTCCGGCTCCGTCCCTCCGCCGGGCTGCACTGGCGGTTTTTCCACTATCCCCTCTTTTAAATTCATAAATTGTCAGTGGCTGAAACAGCTCTACTGTAGTTTGAAATCCTTTGTTTTTTCTTGAGTTCTACCTGTGGATGCTGTATTATTCAGGGACAATATTCTAAAAAAAGTATTTATACGTAAAGTGGGAATAGGGGATGGAAGATAATAACAAATTGCAATTATTTCGGGAATATATTTTTACTATTCGTGGGTTCCAGGTTATGTTTGATAAAGATTTGGCTGATGGTAAGCTGATGTGAATTATAATCAGCTGGTTTTAGACATAAGAAAAATCTCCCAGGATTTACAAAATAGTGCTGTAAAAGCAATAAATATGCATCTTAGTCTAAGAAATTGGTTAATTGGCTATTATATTGTTGAATTTGAGCAGAATGGCAAGGATCGGGCGAAGTATGGAAAACAACTTTTAGCAAAAATTGCAGAAAAAGCTTCTATTAAAGGATTATCCGAAACGAACCTGAAACTCTGTCGTCAATTTTATAATGTATATCCTCATCTTTTTAGGACTCTATCACAAGAATTGAGCATACAGTTACCTTTAAAGATTAGCCAGTTATTAACTGACCAATTTAGATTATATGGACAAGTTGATACTTCAATTGGTCAGTTGCCGACTGACCAATTCAAAAACAATGATAATTCATACTTATTATCTTTAATTAAAACTATCTCCTTTACCCAATTTGCGGTACTTATTCAGATAAATGATCCTGTAAAACGAAAATTTTATGAATTGCTTATACTCAAGACTACTCCTTCAGTTAAAGAATTGAAACGTCAGATTGAAACTCTGGCTTATGAAAGGCTGGGTTTGTCGAGTAATTATCAGAAGGCATTGGCTCAACTGAATAATAAAATCAACCCAGGAAAGGGAATCGATATAATAAAATCACATTACTTTTTTGATTTTCTCAATATAAGGCAACCTCAACTAATTGAAGAGACAGAGTTAGAACATGCTCTAATAAAAAATCTACAAAATTTTATATTAGAGATGGGTCATGGGTTCTGTTTTGAAGCAAGGCAAAAACGGATACTAATAGGAGATACCTACTATTTTGTAGATCTTGTATTTTATCATCGTGTACTTAAATGTCATGTTCTGGTTGAATTAAAAACAAAGCATGCAAAATATGAAAATATTGGACAGTTAAAGGTCTACTTGGAACACTATAAACGGAAAGAGATGCTGCCTGATGATAATCCTCCTGTAGGAATTTTATTAGTAACCGGGCAGAATAAGACCTTGGTTGAATATGCGGTAGCTGAGAGCGATAAAGAATTATTTGTCAGTCAGTATCTATTGGAATTACCGGATAAAAAGGAACTGGCATTGTTTATTGAAAATGAGTTTAAGGATTTAAAATAATGGAGAGCAGTAGACAGGGAACTGAGTTGTTTTGATTTTATTTTTTAATCTACAATAGATCTTTCAGGCATAATGAAAAGGGGTATAAATGAGTTTATTTCAAAAATCTGTCGAAAAAAAGTATCTTTCAGAAGTTAACGAAGCAATAATCAATTCAAAATATGCAGCTTTTCAAGAATACTTTGGAAATCCGGAGAGGCAGGAAAATATACGAAATTCTAAAGAGGAGCAGTTCCAGGAAGGTTTTTTACGCGAATTGTTTGTCAATATTTTTGAGTATACTTTGAATCCTGAACCTGACTTTAATCTGACTACAGAATTAAAAAACGTTTCCAATAGCAGAAAAGTTGACGGAGCTGTATTGAATAGTAATGGGGATGCCATTGCTGTTATCGAATTAAAATCTACAACTACAACAGACCTCGACTCCATTGAAACCCAGGCTTTTGGTTATAAAAATCATCAGCCCAAATGTGTTTATGTTATTACTTCTAATTTTGAGAAGCTGCGGTTTTATATTGAAGATGCCATTGATTTTATAGATTTTGATCTGTTTAATCTCTCAAAGGAGCAATTTGCTCTGTTATGGTTGTGTCTCGCTAAAGATAGTTTGTTAAACAACCGGCCTCTGGAAATAAAGAAATCTTCTATTATCCGTGAAGAGGATATTACAAAAAAATTATATACAGATTATTCGGCATTTAGAAAGGCAGTATTTAACAACCTTGTAAAGAAGAATCCTGATAAAGATAAGCTTTTGCTGTTTAAAAAAACTCAGAAGCTTTTGGATAGGTTTCTATTCATCTTCTTTGCAGAAGATCGCCTTCTATTACCTCCCAATTCTATAAGTCGTATTATTGGGCAATGGAAATCACTGAAGGATCTAGATGAGTACAAACCCTTGTATTCAAGGTTTGTAAAATATTTTGGTTATATGGATAAGGGATTTAAGGGTAAGGACTACGATATTTTTGCCTATAATGGCGGTTTATTTAAACCGGACGAGGTCCTGGATAATATTCTAATAGATAATGATATTCTTCTTGAACACTCTCAGAAATTGAGTACGTATAATTTTGATACTGATGTTGATGTTAATATTCTGGGGCATATTTTTGAGCATTCTCTGGTTGAAATTGAGAGTATTCATGCTGAGATCAATGGTGAAGTGGTTGATTCCAATAAGAGTAAGCGTAAAAAGGATGGTATTTTTTATACTCCAAAATATATTACTCAGTATATTGTCGAGAATACAATTGGCAGGCTTTGCAGGGACAAGCGGGTTGAGTTGGGTCTTGTGGATGAGGAGTATGCCCGGGGGAGAAAGAACCGAAAAAAAGATACTGTCATTGCTCTTGACCGGAAGCTTTCTGCGTATAAAGATTGGCTTTTGGGTCTTACTATTTTAGATCCTGCTTGTGGTTCCGGGGCTTTTTTAAACCAGGCTCTGGATTTTCTTATAGGGGAACATAACAAGATTAATGTTCTGGATAGTCAGCTGCATGAAGAAAGTTTAGGTCTTCATGATATAGAAACTGATATTCTGGAGAGGAATATTTACGGTGTTGATATTAATGAGGAGTCTGTTGAGATTGCGAAGTTGTCACTTTGGCTTAGGACGGCTCAGAAGGGGCGGAAGCTTAATACTTTAAATAATAATATAAAGTGTGGGAATTCACTTATTGATGATCCGGAAGTTGCTGGGGATAAGGCTTTTAAGTGGGAACAGGAATTCCCAGATGTTTTTGCGAAGGGAGGATTTGATGTTGTAATTGGGAATCCACCTTATGTGAGATCTGAATTATTAGGTGAATATATAGAATACTTTGAAAATCATTATAAAGTATTTAATTCTTCAAGTGATTTATTTGCATATTTTTATGAATTGGGTTCAATCCTAATCAAAGAAAGTGGAATTATGGGTTATATTTCCAATACATTTGATAAAACAACAGCTGGTAAAGTTCTAAGGAAATATTTAACTGAAAGAGTACATTTAATTAGTTATATTGATTTTACAGAAGTTCAGGTATTTGAGAGTGCTACAAC